>JBMYXX010000244.1:0-4603 GCA_049608805.1 Flavobacteriales bacterium
CATAGCACGAGATACTATTTGTCCGGGGGAGGATAAGACGCTTTACAACGATGTGTTTAAGAAACTGATGGACCGTGGTGATTTCATCGGCATAAAAGGTCACGTTTTCAAAACTCAAGTAGGCGAAACTTCTATCCATGTAGAGGAACTGACCATGCTGAGCAAGTCTCTAAAGCCGCTTCCTGTGGTTAAAACTGATGCGGATGGAAAAGTGCATGATGCGGTAAACGATGCGGAGTTTAGATACCGTCAGCGGTACGTTGATTTGGTTGTAAACCCGGGCACAAAAGAGGTTTTTAAGAAGCGAACAAGGCTTTACAGCATTTTCCGAGATTACTTTAACGAACATGATATTCTGGAGGTGGAAACACCCATTCTTCAGGCCATACCTGGAGGAGCAGCTGCGCGTCCGTTTATGACGCACCACAATGCATTGGACATTCCGCTTTACATGCGAATTGCCAATGAGTTGTACCTAAAACGATTGATTGTTGGTGGGTTTGATGGCGTGTATGAGTTTGCCAAAGACTTCAGGAATGAAGGCATGGATCGCACGCACAATCCGGAGTTTACCGTGATGGAAATCTACGTGGCTTACAAGGATTACAATTGGATGATGGACTTTACCGAGAAACTCTTGGAAAAAGCCTGCATTGCCCTAAACGGAACCACCGAGATTGAATACGGAGAACACAAGGTGAGTTTTAAAGCCCCATTCCCACGCGTGCCCATGTTGACCGCTATTAAGGAACACACAGGAGTTGACATTACAGGAATGGGCGAAGATGAACTGCGCAAAGTATGCGAAGACCTTGGCGTTCCTGTTGAGGATAGCATGGGCAAAGGCAAGCTGATAGATGAGCTTTTTGGCGAGAAGTGCGAGGGCAATTACATCCAACCAACGTTTATTACCGATTATCCGGTGGAGATGTCTCCCCTCACCAAAAAACACCGAAGCAAAGAAGGTTTAGTAGAGCGTTTTGAGCTGATGGTTTGCGGTAAGGAAATAGCGAATGCTTACACCGAGCTGAACGACCCACTAGAACAGCGCGAGCGTTTTGAGGAACAAATGCGATTGGCCGATAATGGCGATGACGAAGCCATGATGATTGACCAGGATTTTCTTCGTGCGTTGGAATATGGCATGCCTCCTACATCAGGAATGGGAATTGGAATGGACCGTTTGGCCATGATGCTGACGAACCAGCATTCTATTCAGGATATCCTCTTCTTCCCGCAAATGCGACCAGAAAAAGTGGCAGAGAAGAAGGTAGAGCTAAACGAGAACGAAAAACTTGTCTTCGATATTCTTTCTAAGAATTCACCAATTGATTTAGGCGAACTAAAAACCCAGTCTGGCCTCAGCAACAAGCAATGGGACAAGAGCATTAAGGGCTTAACCAAAGCAGGAGTAGCTAAGGTGAGCAAGACGGATGCTGGGTTAACTGTCGAAGCGGTTTAATTAACCGTCAACCTAACCGAAACAGCACCTTTAGCTGTATTCAACTTCAACAAATAGTTTCCTGCTGATAAAGTAGGCAACGAAAGCGTTTTCTGGTAAGAACCTACCTTCTCTTTGGTTAAAGCTTGAAGCGTAGAAATCTGCTTTCCAGCTAAATCGTAAAGCTCAATTGAAACCGACTCGTCAGTTTTCAATTCATACTCTACCGTAATAGAATTGTTGGTGATTGGATTCGGGTAAACAAGCGTTGAGCCGATGTAGGCATCTACTTCGCCAATACCTACATTCATGCCTGAGGCGTATCGAGCTAGGGTCATGTGAGAGATTAGATCGGCAACAGAGCCAGCCGCTAAAATTTTGAGGTCCGACTGTAGCGTCACCACCCGAAACTGGGCGTCTCCAACGGTAGATGTTACTACCATTCCTCCACTACCAAACGTATTATCCAAGGTTCCATCATGATTATACCTAACCATGGCAAAATCTCGGTTTACGCCATTATCGGATGAACCGACAACCAGAATTTTTCCGTCTGGTTGTATCAATAAGTCTGCGCTTCTGTCTGCGTCTCCGTTAATACTTGTTTCTACTTTGCCATCAAACGAGAACGTGTTATCGAGTGAGCCGTCTGGATTAAATTTTGCCACAAGCATATTTGTTACGGGCCCATTATCTATTTGCCCGCAGGCATAAACATGGCCGCCACTGCTCATTACAAGCTCAAGGAAAGCATCTTGCTCTGAAGTAAAGTTGGTTACTAGCTTACCGTTATCGCCAAAAGTGTTATCAAGTGTCCCGTCTGAATTATAGCGCACCAAAAAAGAATTAAACTCATTTCCTGCAACTTTTGTGTAACCAGACACCGTTATGCGTCCATCTGCACCCTGTACCACGCCTGTACCAATCGCTTCATCATTAACAGCAGTAGTCACCACCCCATCAAAACTAAACGTGTTGTCGAGGGTTCCGTCCGTGTTAACCCTAGCCAAAAGAACAGAATACTCACTCCAATCAGTTAAAACGCCTACACTCAAAATCTTTCCATCTTCCTGAATTAACATGTCAGAAACAATGTTTGGTCTCGTGGGGTCCACCGAAATGTGAGCCACCCCGTTTACACCAAACGTATTGTCAAGTGTGCCATTACTATTTAACCGGGAAAAGGCCATTCCGTAGGTTGGTGAACTTGTACTACCAGCAAGAACTATTTTTCCATCCGGCAGAAGACCTATAGACTGGCACTCGGCCGGGAGACCATTAACATCAATTTCTGTCATTCCAGCTGTCCCAAATGAATTATCAAACGAACCGTCTGGATGCAGTCGATAAATGACCATTACATTATGTGTAGTTGACTCTAGGTAACCGGCAACCAAAATCTTTTGGTCTGGTTGAACAACAACATCAAAAGCACCAGAAAAGCCACCTCCTGGTTCCATTAATGTTAAAATGCCATTGGCATCAAAATCGGCATCAAGTGTTCCAAATTGTGCTGTTGCATTCAAAGAGAGTAAAACAGCAAAAACAAATAGGAGATTTCTCATGGTTTTTCTTTTTAATGTTAATTGAACTAGGCTTAGTACACAGCTACTTTAACCGAAACAACACCTTTAACTGTATTCAATTTCAGTAAATAGTTTCCTGCTGATAAAGTAGGCAACGAAAGCGTTTTCTGATAAGAACCTACCTTCTCTTTGGTTGATGATTGAAGCCTGGCTATCTGCTTTCCAGCCAAGTCATAAAGCTCAATAGAAACAGTTTCATCAGATTTCAATTCGTATTCAACAGTAATTGAATTGTTGGTTATTGGGTTTGGATAAACTAGCGTAGAGCCGATGTAGGCATCTACTTCGCCAATACCAATGTTAATGCCTGAGAGGTAGCGGGCTATCATCGCATCTGTAAGTTGTGAGTCGCCAGCGCTTCCGGGCACAAGAATTTTACCATCTACTTCTAGAGCAACTGCAAGACCAACCGCTCGACCCGCAACTGCTGTGGTAACTAGTCCGTTTGTGCCAAATGTGTTGTCTAAAGTGCCATCGTTATTATACCTAAACATGGCCAGTTTACGTTCGCCATCATCTAACGAACCAACAACCAATATTTTATCATCAGGTTGCACCAGTACTCTAAACGCACCTTCATCTTCACCAAAATCGCTTTGCACCACACCATCAAATGAAAATGTGTTGTCTAAGCTTCCATCCCAATTTATGCGTGCCACAATCACATCACCATTTGAAATTCCACATACAACCATTTTATCATCCTCGGTAATAAAGATTCCGTTCAGCCAATCATCGGTAGCAACAAGGTCGTAGGCCTCTTGCCCATTGTTGCCAAATGTTGCGTCTGGCGTTCCGTCAGCATTAAGCCTAAAAACAACCGATTCTGCATTAGAAGCTCGGTTAATGGCAGCAATTTTCCCATCGCTACCCAGTGCCATTTGCACGGGGTCATCGCTACCTGCAATATCTAGTTTTACTATTCCATCAAAACTGAAAGTATTGTCTAGGCTACCATCAGGGTTTAACCTAATTAAGGCGGCATCGTAGTTAGTTCCGTTCCATGATTGTCCTAAAATGATGATTTGTCCATCTGGTTGTATAAGTACGTCTGTGGCTTTATCACTGTCCGGGCCTAGTTCAGCAACTAGTTCTCCACCAACACCGAAATTGGTATCCATAGATCCATCTGCATTTAACCGTACAACATAAAAATCCAGTCCATTAGTTCCTCCGACAACTCCGCAGGCCACAATTTTTCCGTCTGGTTGCATTGCCATGGCAAGCCCTTCAGTAAAATTGACGTTGGGAGGAACGACTACCCCAGCGTTTCCAAACGAATTATCAAACGAACCATCGGGATTAATTCTAGCAACATATAAACGAGGACTGTTTACGACAGATGTAGTCCCGGTAAACACAATTTTTCCGTCTGGTTGCACAGCAAGGTCCCAGGCGATGTCTGAATTGCCAAAAAGGTCGTAGATGCCAATGCCATCGGCATCGAAACTATTATCTAACGTGCCAGGCTGAGCAAAAGACAAAAACGGCACTACAAGTAAAAGGGTGAGCGTTTGAAGTTTTTTCATTTTGAAAAGTGTTGTTGGGGTAAAGTAAGTTTATTCTGAAACCGTAA
>JBMYXX010000245.1:0-4585 GCA_049608805.1 Flavobacteriales bacterium
CCTCCTTGCCTTAAAGGCGTAAATTCGCGCGCTTGTCTGACAGGTTGTCCGAAATCATTCAACGGAATGGTTGTTGACAAACGCAGAGTCATTCCAATATCATATCAAACAAACAATGAGTTTCTTTAATACCCTTGCTCGAAAATTCTTCGGTTCTAAAGCCGACAAAGACATCGAGGAAATACAACCTTACGTTGCAAAAATTGCTGAAATCAGCAAAGAGCTGAGAAACATTTCTGACGACCAACTTAGAGGTAAAACTGCCGAGTTTAAAACGCAAATAGCCGAGTATCTAAAAGCTGAGCGTTCGCAAATTGCTGAGTTGACAGCTAAAGCCGAAAATCCTGATACCGACATAGAGGCCAAAGAGGATTTATACGAGCAAATAGACAAGATTGAAGAATCGGTAACCGAGAAAATTGAAGAAGTTCTACTCGATATTTTACCTAGCGCGTTTGCCGTAGTTAAAGAAACCGCTCGAAGACTAACCGAGCAGGGTTCGTTAACCGTTACTGCCACCCAAATGGACAAAGACTTAGCCGCAACAAAAGGCTACGTTTCTATTGAAGGCGAAAAAGCAGTTTTTCCAAAATCTTGGGATGCAGGTGGCACCGAAGTCACCTGGGACATGATTCATTATGATGTTCAGTTAATTGGTGGTGTTGCGCTTCACAAAGGACGAATTGCTGAGATGGCAACGGGTGAGGGGAAAACCTTGGTTGCAACGCTTCCAGTTTATCTAAATGCATTAGCCGGACGTGGTGTTCACCTAGTAACGGTAAACGATTACCTAGCAAAACGTGACTCTGAATGGATGGGACCGCTGTATGAATTCCACGGTTTAAAAGTGGATTGTATTGATAAGCACTCACCAAACTCTCCAGAAAGACGTGCCGCTTATATGGCAGACATCACCTTCGGAACAAACAACGAGTTTGGTTTTGATTACCTGAGAGACAACATGGCGCGCGAAGCTGGAGACCTTGTTCAGCGCAAGCACAACTATGCAATTGTAGATGAGGTTGACTCCGTTTTTATTGATGATGCAAGAACGCCACTCATCATTTCTGGCCCTGTGCCGCAAGGAGACAAGCATGAATTTGACGAGTTAAAACCAAAGGTTGAAAAACTGCTTCAGGTTCAAAGGAGCTATTTCAATACAGCTCTGGCAGATGCCAAGAAATTGATTGCCGCTGGTAATGATGGTTACAAAGAAGGCGAAGGCGGAATGGCCTTGCTTCGAGCACACCGAGCGCTTCCTAAAAACAAGGCGCTTATCAAGTATTTGAGTGAGCCTGGTGTAAAGCAAATTCTTCAGAAAACGGAGAATTATTACATGCAAGACCAAAACAAGGAAATGCATAAGGTTGATGCCGAGCTGTTCTTTGTAATTGAGGAAAAGCAAAACTCCATCGACCTAACTGAGAAAGGTCTTGACCTCATCACCAAAAACATGGATGATGACAAATTCTTTGTCTTAACCGATGTAGGAACTGGAATTGCCGAGATTGAAAAAGCTGGTGGAACAGACCAAGAAAAAGCCAAAGCAAAGGACGAATTAATGCGTGATTTTGCCATTAAAAGCGCACGTGTCCATTCTATGAATCAGCTGTTTAAAGCATACACACTTTTTGAAAAAGATGTAGAGTATGTGGTGATGGATAATAAGGTGAAAATTGTTGATGAGCAGACTGGCCGTATCATGGACGGAAGGCGATATTCCGATGGTTTGCACCAAGCAATTGAGTCTAAAGAAAATCTAAAAGTTGAGGCCGCTACGCAAACTTGGGCAACGGTTACACTTCAGAATTACTTTAGAATGTACCACAAGCTTTCTGGTATGACGGGTACTGCCGAAACGGAAGCAAAAGAACTTTGGGATATCTACGAATTAGATGTAATGGTTGCTCCTACCAATCGCCCAATTGCCAGAGAAGACAAGGAGGATTTGGTTTACAAAACCACCCGTGAGAAATACAATGCTGTAATTGATGACGTTGTAAAGTTGACGGGCGAAGGCCGACCAGTTTTGGTTGGTACAACATCGGTTGAGATTTCTGAATTATTGAGCCGAATGCTCAAAATGAAGAAGATTAATCACACAGTTTTGAACGCGAAACTGCACGCCAAGGAGGCAGATGTTGTTGCGATGGCGGGTAAGCCAGGAGCAGTAACTATTGCAACCAACATGGCTGGTCGTGGTACAGATATTAAGCTAAGCGATGAAGTAAAAGCATCGGGTGGCTTGGCAATTATCGGTACAGAACGTCACGAAAGCAGACGTGTTGACCGTCAGTTACGTGGACGTGCTGGTCGTCAGGGAGATCCGGGTTCTTCTCAATTCTACATCTCGCTAGAAGACAACTTAATGCGTCTTTTCGGCTCCGACCGAATTGCCAAGTTGATGGACAGAATGGGTTACGAGGAAGGAGAAGTTATTCAGCACGGGATGGTTTCTAAATCCATTGAAAGAGCGCAGAAAAAAGTTGAGGAAAACAACTACGGAATCAGAAAGCGATTGCTTGAATATGATGATGTAATGAACGCTCAGCGTGAGGTAATCTACAAGCGTAGAAGACATGCCTTGCAAGGAGAACGATTGTCTGTTGATGTGCTCAACATGATTCATGATACTGCGGGAGTTCTGTTGGATGAATACCATGAAGCCAAAGATTACGATGGCTTTAAGTTGGAAGTAATTCGAACTTTCTCTGTTGAGTCTCCAATCTCAGAAGACGAGTTCATGAACACGAAAATCAATGCGTTGATGGAGAAATTCGTTTCTGCATTGGTTCAACTTTACTCGGAGAAAAAGGAACGAATTGCCGAACGCGCATTCCCAGTTATCGCCAATGTTTTCGAAACGCAGGGCGAAAAGTTCAAGAACATCGTTATTCCATTTACCGATGGAATTAAAAACATGAATGTTGTGGTTAACCTAGCCAAGACGTACGAACTGAAGGGCTCAAACCTTCCGCTTGCGTTTGAGAAAAACATCATTCTTGCCATTATAGATGATCAATGGAAAGAGCACTTACGTGAGATGGACGAGCTGAAAACTTCGGTTCAAAATGCATCTTATGAGCAGAAGGATCCTTTGCTGATTTACAAGTTTGAGTCCTTTGAGTTATTCAAGCAAATGCTTGACAGAATGAACCGCGAGGTGATTTCATTCTTGTTTAAAGGAGACCTTCCTAACGCTGAGAACACCAACGTTCGCGAAGCGCAGGAAAGAAAAGAAAAGGTAACTGCTTCTAGACCAGAATTGGCTCAAAAGCAACAAGCTCCATCTCAAAATGGCGATGGACAACAACAGCCTGTTCCAACTGGTCCGCAGAAAAAACCTGAGCCAGTAACGGTTGGTGAGAAAATTAACCGAAACGATCCTTGTCCGTGCGGTAGTGGCAAGAAATACAAGCAGTGTCACGGTAAGAAATAAACATGAGCGTGACCACCGGAAAAGTGCTGGCTAAAATGCTTGATGAGCAACGAAACCTAACCCGTTTCTACCTCAGCAAGCTTAAGGGCGAAGACATGAACCGTGAGTTTGAAATTAACGGCTTTACAACCAACAGCCCGTACTGGATTATTGCGCATTTATGCTGGGCTGAAAACAGTGTTGGGTTAAAAAGCCTTGGTCATTCTGGCGTAGATATTCCTTGGTTGAACGATTTTAGAATTGGTTCTGCTAAAGGTGACAAACCAGCTAGTAATCCTTCCTTAGAAGAGGTTTTGGCCGCCTTCAAACAGATTCATGCAACTACGGTTGAATACATCTCTTCGCTATCTGAAGAAGAACTGGATAAAGACAACGAAACGGGCATTGCCTTTGGCGAAAACAAGAGTAAGCGTTTTATGGCCATGCACACCATTCGGCACGAAGGCACGCATTGCGGTCAATTGTCTTTAATAGCGAAGATGTACGGTAAGCAAACTGTGTAAAGCGCAACAGCGCTAGATTTCAGCACAAATCCGTTGTTTTAAAATCGGTGTACAACACGTATATTCGCGACCCTAAAAATTAAGAGTAATTACACATGGTAATTGGTAAAATTCGAGAAAAGTCCACACTCCTAATGGTGATGATTGGTGGAGCAATGTTGCTCTTCGTTCTTGACCCTACAATGTTGGACAGCCTTTTTTCTGGTAATCCAACTGAAATTGGAGAGATTTCTGGAAACACGGTAGATGGAAGAAACTTCCAGGAAAAGGTTGACGTAACTGTAGCTAACTACAAAACGCAAACAGGTCAGACTACTATTGACAATGCTACAACAGACCAACTCCGAGAGCAAACTTGGAACCAGATGGTTAGAGACATCGTTTTTGGCGATGAACTGGAAGCTTCGGGAGTTAGAGTTAGTAGCGAAGAGTTGTATGACTTAGTTCAAGGAAACAACCCTCATCCACAGGTAGTTCAGGCTTTCACAAACCCTGAAACTGGCCAGTTTGACAGAGCACAAGTTGCCCAATTCTTCGCTAGAATGGAAGATGATGAGGAGCTAAAAACAAGATGGTTGGCTTTTGAAAACGACATTGCTAAGCTGCGCAGAAGCGAGAAGTACAACAACCTCATTAAAAAAGG
>JBMYXX010000246.1:0-4581 GCA_049608805.1 Flavobacteriales bacterium
TCCCAATCAAACAGATGCGCTTCTCCTAGAAAAGGAATGAAGAGCAACGCACCGATGGTGCAGAGCAATAATCTCCACGCATTTGTACTTAAGTTGATGGCCAAAGTCTTTTGTTCAGTTTAGAACTGGGGTTGCTTTCTGCGTGGTGAATGATAAACACATAACCGAGAAAAGCTAAGCCAAATCCAATCCATGCACCTACAACTGTGTCTTGAATAAAATGTTGTGAAATATAGACCCTAGAGAAGGCTGTGAGCAAGCCTACAACTACCATTAGGTTCGTAAACCATTTCTTCCTTACGAAAACAGCAAGCATAAATGCAAGGCAAAGTCCAGTGGCGCTGTGTCCCGAAGGAAAGCTGTGACTCATCATAAGTTTAACTCCCTCAATATGAGGTAAAATACCTTCGTTAAAGAATTTTCCAGGACGTGGGTCTCCTGAAAAAACTCCACGCTTTAAGCCTTGAACGATAAACCCCATTAACAAACTTGAAACACCTAATCCCAGTGCCCAAGAATATCTTACAAAAAGCAAAATTAGAAAGGCAAGGATGGGAATTAATCCATGGCCAAAATGCGTTAGATTTTTGAAAAATTGGTCTAAAACAATGTTGTGGTAAGCGTTGAGCGCAATGTGCGTTTCTGCCTTGCCAAAGCTTATATACATTCCCATCCCAAAAAGGGAATAAACAGAAAGCCCCACCAGAAAAGGCAGGGCAATGGGTTTAGCGTCTGAAATGGTTTTTTTTAAATCCATTGAGGTCAAAGATAAACCTCTGTGTTGTCAGCTTCCTAATACGTGCAGCAATTCTTCAATTTGGTTGTCCCAAAGTAATTGCGCCTCTTCCTCTTCGTCTTCGTCAACAAAGTAGGTTACCATTAAAGCTAAGTCTCTAGTTAGTGGGTCTGTTTTTAATCTAAATTCCAAAAACGTTCCGTCTTCTAAATGCATCCAATGAAACTTCACGAAATCGCCATTCTTCTTGCTTAGAAGTTTGGCAACTTCTTCTTCACCGTCCCAGCTAAAGTGGTACAAGCCATCCTTATCAATCTTAACATCATCGGCAAACCATTCTGCTAGGCCGCTTGCTGTACTTAATCTGCTGAAGAGAACACCTGGTGATGTGTTAACTATATACTCAGCCTCTACTTTTTTCATTGAAGGAATTCTTGTGTTTTTCTTGGCCTCTAGGTCAATCTTGCCAATATAGGAAATTCTGAAGAAAAAATGATGAAATTGACCGCAATACATGGTTGCAAGTGCATTTTCAGATACTATATTTGCACCCGCAAAAATGGCGAGGTAGCTCAGATGGTTAGAGCGCAGGATTCATAACCCTGAGGTCGGCAGTTCAATTCTGCCTCTCGCTACACAAGAAAGCCCGACAACTGTCGGGCTTTCTCGTTTTTAATAAGTTAGCTACTGCTTAATAATTCTGCTGGCATTTACTCCATCAGTGGTCGTTGCTCTCAGGATGTAAGATCCAGCGGGTAAGCTAGAGACATCGATTGTGTTGTTAACCCAAATCGGTTTCATTGCCACTTTACCCATTAAGTTCAATACTTCTATAGATTCTAGTTTAAATGGATCTAAGTCAATTGTAAGGGGACCTGTGGTAGGAACAGGGTAAACCGAAAACTCCTTGGGTCTGGTTGCATTTGAAATGCCATTTGGGCTCTCGTACTTAAGGTTTAGAATAGGGGCATATTCCGGGTCTGAAGCATCGTGAAAAGCCATAACTCCATCAGTAAAGCCAGGTGCGGTAATCATAAACTGAACCTGATCTTGGTTACTAATGTTTGCCAACATGTCTTGGTTAAGGTCTAGCCGCACCCAATGCCCGTCTTCTTCATGAGAACCAAATACACATAAGGTTCCATTCGAAGTACCTAATTCCATGAAATCTGAAGGTTCTACGTCATTGCTAGTTCCAAAGTATCCATTCACCATTTTTACATGAACCTCTCCACTCATTGGATTATTACCAGCTAAGCTTGCTCTACGCAAGAAAATGCTGGCTGCAGAAAGCGTGGTGTCAGCCATGCCCGTTACATCAAAGGTTAGCACTGCATCCAATTCGCTACCATTGTCTTCTCCTATTTCAATGTCAGAAGAAACAGTGCCTGAGGAACTTACGGTGCCATCGGCATTTCCTCCATCGGACAACACGTATAAATCATCCATCAAGAATTTCTGATAGAATTTGTGCGCTTGATAATCAAACATGGCCAAATATCCTTCCTGAGAAAGGTGAAAACAGTCTTTAACGGTAGCAACATATAGGCCCATTCCGTCTTGTGGCGATGGATATTCTGGATAACCCAGTGGCATTGGAGCTTCAAACTGATCGTAAGTTCCGCCTGGTGCAACTCCCAAGGGAGAAGTTTGCCCGAACGTATGTTGAATTATTGCTTGTGCAGGTACAAAGTCAAGTCTTGGGTCTGCGTTTGCTTCTGCAAGCACAGAATCTGACATATTGTTTAAGATGGTGTTTATCAGAATGAATTCCGGCTGTCCCATGTCATCCCAAGTAGGAAAAAATGGATGTAGGTTCTGAAATGCCCCAAGTTCTCCAAGAATTTCCCCGAAGTTAGGGTAGGTGTAACCTGGCCAGAAAACGCGCATTCCATCACGCGTACCTTGTAAGAAGTCAATAATTGTTCTTAAACGTACTTCAACCGTTTCAGTTAATGAGTCGGTCTGTTCGTCTGTGAATGAGAGGTGCCAATCGCCTAAAACATCATTGCCACCAATGCTTAAATGCACAATTTCTACGTCTGGATTTGCATCAATCAACTCTTGTATTGCGTCTTGCTTGGGGCCATCAACAAAATCCCAAGTGTCCGCTCCATTTTCCGAAATAATTGTGCTGCTAACAAATCGCTTATCCGAGTGGCCAACATTTTTCAACCCTTCGTTAATTGTAGCGTAACCGTTCTGAAATGCTGCCCAGCTATCTCCAACCAAAAGAATTTTGTTTGAAGGTGTTTCTTCGCACTGAGCGTGTGTAAGCGAGTGGCATACAGGGATTAGAAGTAATGCAGTAAAAAGTCTTTTCATTTTGGGGTTGAATTTAAAGTTGCCTCAATTTACAGATTCTGCCGCTTAGTCAATATTGTAATTGTTAAAGTGTTATTTTGCTCTTAGCTTCGTTTTTGGACGTAGCTAGCATTAAGTTCAGAGATCGATTTACAACCAATTAGCTGCATAACACGGGTCATTTCGTCTGTGAGGATTTCATACGTTTTGTCAACACCAGCTTCTCCGCCAGCGGCTAGTCCGTATAAATATGCTTTGCCAATTAGGACAGATTTTGCGCCAAGAGCAATTGCTTTTATCACATCTGACCCACGCATAATTCCTCCATCCATCAAAACCTCAATGTCAGAGCCTACAGCCTTCACAACCTCAGGAAGTAAATCGAGTGGAGCAGGGGCGCCATCCAATTGTCTGCCTCCGTGATTAGAAATAACGATACCAGACGCACCAATTTCAGCGGCTTTCACAGCGTCTTCCACGGATTGAATTCCCTTCAGCATAAATTTGCCGTTCCAGAGCTTCACCATTTCTTGTGCATCCTTCCAATCTACATCAGCCCTAAACTGAGCATTTACGTTATCTATCACCTTCATAGCATCTGCACCGTGTGGTAAATGCTCAACCATGTTGGCCATTTTCCACTTCGGTTTTGTGAGGAAATTGTACAACCATGCTGGTTTAGATAAAGCTCCAAGTGCTGTGTTTTTTCGAATAACTGCTGGTCTGCCGTGGCCATTTTTCAAATCGCGTTCTCGTTTACCGAGTGAGGGCAAATCAACAGCAAGCATCAGCCCGTCATATTTTTCTTTCTGACAGCGTTGAATGAAATCGGTAACCATCTGCTTATTTTTCCAAGCATAAATCTGAAAGAATAGAGGGCCGTTAGACTCTTTCGCAACATCCTCAATTGAGGTAGTAGAAACAGTACTAAGACTATAAGCTGTTCCCGCTTTATGAGAAGCTCGTACAGCCGCTTTTTCGCCCAAGTGATGGAACATTCTAGACATTCCTGTTGGAGCGGTAATGATTGGAATGTTGATGTTAACTCCTTGCACTTCCGTTGATAAGTCAATCTTGCTGACGTCTCGAAGAACTCTGGGTACAAACTCGTACTTATTGAAAGCTTGTCTGTTCCAATCTAAAGTGAGTTCATCTTCAGAACCACCTTGTAAATAGTCGAACATCACCGAAGGAACGTTCTTCTTGGCAAGAGCTTTTAAATCTTCAATAGAAAATGCCTCATCTAATTTGGCCATGCGGGAAATTAGTGAGAAAAGGGGAAGAGAGGATTGGAATTAAGCAGCTTTCTTCAACTCAGCCAACTCAGCTTGCATCATTTTGGTGGTTTTTCCAGTACCATCTTCTGTCCATCCCGGAGGGCCAAAAATGTACATGAAACGTCCTTTCCAAGTTTTGGCTTTCATTACATCTTGCCAAATATGTACGTATTCGTGAGAAAGAACCGTAATAGGATTGTGAGATTCTGGCGGATGCAAAACTCCGTATTTGATGTCCTTACTGTCGTCTTTATCCTTGAAGGT
>JBMYXX010000247.1:0-4579 GCA_049608805.1 Flavobacteriales bacterium
ATTGGAAACGACAAAGCACAAAGCGTTAAGCTATTTGTTGACTAACCAAACCATTACTTAAACAAGGCCGTCCGACTGTGAGTCGTGGCGGCCTTTATTTTATCTACATGAAACAGTTTTTATCTCTTCTGCTCAGCTTCGGGTTTCTGATATCATCAGCACAAGAATCCCCGAACCTTAAGTTCTATCCGCCCAACTGGTGGACCGAAATGCCAGAGGAAGAATTTCAGTTGATGATTTTCGGTATTAATAAAAACTGGGAAGTAAGCATTCCCGAAAACTCCGAAATAACCATAGTTGATAAGCATTATGTAGATAATCCGAGGTACGTGTTTTTGGATATTGATATACCAGCGGGATTTGAAGGAAGTTCAATTCCGTTGAGTTTTGATGATGGCGATGTATCCATGAAAATGTCCTATCCCCTACTTCAGCGAGACAACCAGCCAAACATTCATAGAGGTGTAAATTCCTCAGACCTCATCTACCTCATTTTTCCCGATCGCTTTGCAAATGGCAACGAACAGAACGACATAGATTTAGGAATGACCGACAAACGTGTTTTGCGTGATTCGTTGAAAGCAAGACACGGTGGAGACATCCAAGGAATACGTGATAATCTCTCTCATTTCAAAGACTTAGGTGCTACGGCACTTTGGGTAAATCCTCTTCTTACAAATGACGAACCTTGGGAAAGTTACCATGGTTATGCCGCCACCGACCACTATGAAATTGACCCAAGATTCGGGACACTAGAGGAATACAAAGCATTAGTTGATGAGTGCCACCGTTCTGGAATTAAGGTGATAATTGACATCGTTTTCAATCACGTTGGAGACAATCATCATCTTATAAAAAACTTGCCTAGCAAAGACTGGATTCACATTTGGGATGAGTTTCAAAAAACCAGTTACAGAGCACCAACTTTAATGGATCCGTATGCATCTGAGGCAGACAAAAAAATAATGACCGATGGCTGGTTTGATTCTCACATGCCAGACCTAAATCAGAAAAACGAATTACTGGCCAATTTCCTCATTACAAATTCTATTTGGTGGGTAGAAATGACGGGAATTGATGCCTACAGAATTGACACCTATGCTTATTCTGATGAGGAATTCATGGTTAAATGGGCCAAGAAGATTAAGCAGTACTATCCGAAGTTCACCTTCTTTGGTGAGACTTGGGTGCACGGGTCGCCAATTCAGGCGCACTTTACGCAGAACAATAACATGCATGGCGATTTCAACACGGAGCTGCCAGGAGTTACCGATTTTCAGCTGTATTACGCCATAAATGATGCACTTACCAAACCGCAAGGTTGGACCGATGGCATGGCCAAGTTGTATTACACCATGGCCAAAGATTTCGTTTACGAAGACCCAAACAGGAACGTTTTGTTCTTGGATAATCACGATTTGGGAAGGTTTTATTCCATGGTTGGAGAAGATTTTGAAAAATGGAAAATGGGCATTGGTTGGTTAATGACTACACGTGGCATTCCTATGATGTACTACGGAACCGAAATTTTAATGACGGGATACACCGACCCAGATGCGAAAGTCAGAGCAGATTATCCTGGTGGATGGAGTTCAGATGCAGTAAATAAATTCACAAAAGAAGGCAGAACCGACCAAGAGAACGAAGCCTACAATTACATTAAAAAACTGGCTTCTTTCAGAAAGAAAAGCAGAGCAATTACAGCAGGCAAAACCATGCAGTTTGTCCCTATTGATGGCGTTTATGTGTATTTCAGATACAACGATTCCGAAACCGTTATGGTGGTAATGAACTCATCTGACAAGGAAATGGCGCTTGATATGAATCGTTACGCAGAACGGACCGGGAGTTTCAGTAAAGGACTAAACGTGGTTACAGATGCTGAAGTTGAGTTGGAGGATTTAAAAATCGGTTCGAAAGGTTTGCTCATTCTACAATTGAAATAGGCGGAGTAAGCGAAAATAAATTGCTTGAAAAAGCCATCTTTACGCCATGCGACTACTGGTTCTTTCAGTTTTAATCTTTTGCCAATTTGGTTTTACCAAGGCGCAGAATTCACCTGAACATAAGATTGATGTTCAGGCCAATAAGTACTTGCAGCAAACCGGAATCTCAGTCATTAAAGGAGATGTTTACCGCATAACTGCGGCAGGAGAATGGCAAGACGCAGATTTCCCTCCTTCTAATGCCAACGGGTTTAAAGGCTTTACAGCTCCAATGTTCTTCGGAATGCTGCTAAAGCCTCTACCTAGCCAGCCCTACATGAAACTCTGCGGAAAAGTTGGCAGTTGGAAATTTCCGATTGGCACATCCACAGAAATAACCATTAAACGAGATGGTGAATTACTACTCTTTGCTAATGATGCCAAAGGTTTTTACGACAACAACTCTGGGGTTCTTGAGGTAACACTTCTACTCTTGAATTAGCTATGCGTATCACAAACAAAAAGAGACGCTATTTAGGCGCCTCTTTTTGGTTTATGGCAAGCAACAATTAGTTAGTAATCACTAACCTTTGCTCAGATACTTTACCTGTTTTAAGCTCACTTATTCTTACTAAGTAAACTCCATTGTTTAAATCTAGGTTGAGCTCCGCTCTTTGCGAAAACTGCGTGGTGTAAACCGTTCTTCCCGTAACATCTAGCAACTCTAAATTCATGTTACCAAGTTCTGGCGTAGAAACTATTACACTTCTACCGTTAGATGGATTTGGATACAATGAAGCAGACAGTTTTTGAGTCTCCTCCACTCCAACTCCTTCGCCTCCAACTCGGTATAATTTGTTCGCATCATAATCTACATACCAAATTTTACCATCTGGGCCAATTTTAACTCCCATAATACCCATTGCTCCAGTGTTAATTCTACCTAACTCAACAGCTGGCATTGTAGATATATCGTAAATAATAATGTCTGATGTTTGATAATCTGTAACCAGCATGCGGTTGTCGATTATGTCAATTCCGGCAGGCTTTTCAAGGCCAGAAACAACCACATTCTCTTGTGTATATCCCGTCATGTGGTAATACTGAGCCAGTGGTTCTCCACCAACATAACTTGCCGCATTACCCTGAGAACCAGAAGTAATGTCAATTCTGAATACGCGTTGATTTCCGTGATCCACAACGTAGAGCCAACCCGATTGCTTGTCCAAAACTAAGTGACTTACAATCTTGTCATTCGGGTCTCTAATTACCTGATTATCAGAGTATCGCTTAACAATTGCATCGCTATGATAATCGTTACCCGGTCCGTGATCTGCTGCAAAATCATATCGAACAATATCAAAGCCGTTTCCGTCAAAAACCCAGTACACATTATCCTTTTCGTGCGCAATTCCTTGGCTACGTGGACTTTCGTGCAACATGTCTAAGTGACTTCCATTTCCGCCTGAGGGTTGGGCATAAATGGCTGGATCGCTAGACCAAAGCGTAGGCCCCGTAAAAGGCGTTCCGCCATCATGGTTTGCATCGTAAACCCCAGCAGAAGTTCCAAAGTTTTGGTTTTCGCCAAAGGCGATTCCCGTAGGCAATGACATAAAATGCCAGTTGTTTCCGTCTTCTTTAGTAACCGAAGATTGATTGCTTTCTCCAGCATTAGAAAAAGTTGTGGAAGAACCACCGTTGCCTTCAGTTTTCTTATTGACTACCCAAAGTTCTTTTCTACTCAAAAACGGATGAAAGTCTAAATCTGTTGGCTTATCTAAACCATCAGAAGAAGAGCCCATTTCTTCTTGCTGGTAACTACTTAAACCAACATAGCTATCAATAATGTTGGTCATTCCTGGACCAATCTGAACCGTTCTACGAAGTGTATCGTTCACGTTGTTCATGTCTGCATTTCCGTTAAGCGCAGATGCCCAAACCTTCACTTCGTAAGTACCAATCGATGGGCTCCAAGCGGTTGGGTGCTCAATAGTTACCCACTCATTATTAGTTACAATTATTCCGCTTATCGGTGCCGATTGTACTGGTTGATTATCAACCTGATAATTAAGAACTACATCGTTAACTGTTGTCGTACCAGCGTTTACAAATCCGCATTTAACAAGAATATCTCCGGGCTGCATGTACGGGAATGGTCTCTGCAAATCAGACGCATTAAAATCGTAAGCTGCTGGTAAATCAGCGCTAAAATTGAACGTGTTCCCGTTGCCAGTTCCGGCAAAATCCTCAACGAAAAAACCATCAACATAAACAGCAAAACTCAAGCCTCCATCGCCATAATCGTCTATGTGATAAATAGATAAATCTGATCCTTCTGCAATACAGAATTCCACAGTGTAGGTTTGGGCATTTCCATAGCCATTGCCTTGCGTACCCGTTGCTGGTAATCCTCCAGAATTGCATCCTAATTGTGCTGTATTTCCACCACTTTCTATTGTACCAGCACCACACCCATTGCCGCCAGGTACAATCTCCCAATAGCTCTCGTAGCCATAAGCATCTGTAGTAATTTCAAGCGTAACCTCAACTTCTCCAGAGCTACACTGTGCAGCACCAAATTTGGGTAAAACCAAACAGCAAAAGCAAACGGCAATAATTGTATTTGTAATGTTTTTCATGTTCAAAATGATGGT
>JBMYXX010000248.1:0-4579 GCA_049608805.1 Flavobacteriales bacterium
GACTTTAGTTGGCTTTCGGTTTTGCTGTATGTAGTTGTTTTACTTTTTCTGTCAGCCATTTTAATTCGTTGGAAACCTTTCGAAAGTGACTTTTTCGATACTCCTTTCTAACCTTATCAAGGTATAGCTCATTCAATCGCAAGGTGTCAGTCTTCGTAGGTGGACAAGCCAAGAGTTCCATTGTTTGTATGAACTCAACTCCCTTTCCTGTCCGAGAGAATAAAAGTTCCGACTTCGTCCACGTACAAATACCATCACAAGTGTCATATGTTGAAGTAGCGACATACCGTATTTTATTGTTGACGATTATGTAGTCCTTCGTTCGGGTCTCATTTGTCACTCTGCATTCATCAGCCGGAAAACCGTCAATTGTTACAATTTTGAAACAATCACCTTCAATATCTTCAAATCGAATCAGCGCTTTCTTCTGATGTTCTTCGCGAGCATAACGTTCGAGCTTCTTCACTAATTCTACGATAAATTGGTATTCCTCGTGGGGTAAGAAAATTAAAGATATCAGGAGGATGAGCGTTTTCATTGAGTTGCATTGATGATTTTCTTAGAAAGTACCCTTCCATTGTTCCGAGCACGCAATATATAGATGCCTGTTTTCAGGCTTGTCAGATTAATGGATACAGAACCTTTTCCAGTGCTTGAGAAATGCCGTTGTGACCAAACTTTTTTACCAGAAATATCATACAGTTCAAGTAATGTCGCTCCTCTAAGTTCACGGTATTGTATTGTTACGCTGTTGCGTCCAATGTTGCTGATAATTTGAATAAGGTTTTTATTTGCAGCGTTGTCTGCAATACCTACCGTTGACTCGGTTTTGAAGCCCTGAAATTCATACGCATATGGAGGACTATTAATGAACAGCCATTGGTATATCCAAATACTGTCATTTGGAAAATAAGCCCCATGAATGAGGTCAGGAAAGTCAGGGTGGGTGAAGGAACTGTCTGATGGGTGAAAGTCGTAGAGGTAGTCCCCACTTCCATTTTTGACTTCGATGAAGATTTGGCTGGAATCACTAATGTTTTTTCTAACTATAAGAGTGTCCATCCAAATCGTACCCAGGCCACCTGTACCTTGCTTGCTAACTGAATAATTTCCGACAATCGCATCTCTTGCATCTTGTGCCAAACTCACAATTGGGAAGCATAAAAAGAGCCAGAATATCAGAGAATGTTTCATTGAGATGGCTTGATGATTTTCTTAGAAAGTACCCTTCCGTTGTTCCGAGCACGCAATATATAGATGCCTGTTTTCAGGCTTGTCAGATCAATAGATACAGAACCTTTCCCAGTGCTTGAGAAATGCTGTTGTGACCAAACTTTCTTACCAGAAACATCATACAAGTCCAATAATGTAGTCCATTTAAAATCGTGGTATTGCACGCGGACATTCGTATTGGCAGGATCGGTCAAAATCCGTATCCGGTTTTCGTTTGTGAGGTTGTATTCAATACCTACGGTAAATGGTATTTTAAAACCCCAATGCTCATAGTAGTATGGCGGCATAGACGGCATAGAATTGAAAAGGTGTTCGTATAAATACACACTATCATTTGCATGAAAACCACCATAAATGAGATTAGGAAAGGCTGGGTGCGCAAAGGAACTGTCCTGCGGATTGAAGTCGTAAAAGTAGTTTCCACTTGAGTATGCCTTCTGAATATGTATCTGATTAGAGTCTGTGGTACTTTTAGTTACAAATAGCGTATCGCTGAATATGTTTCCAACCCCACCATCAGCTTGAAAGTTTACAAGGTAACTTCCGATAATCGCATCTCTTGTATCCTGACCGTGTACGGTCAAACCAACGTAGAGTAGAATATTTAACAACAAGAATCTCATTGGTTTAGGGCTTTGTATGCGCTCTGCACACTCTCAATCACAAGACATTGAAATCGTGTCGAGACTGTGCGTTTAGGTTTCGAGTTCTGGAACATGGTGTGAACTATAACCGTCAACTATCAGCTAAGATATAAGAAGCCCAGCAAGAACATCCCAAAACCTACTTCGGGTGATAAACCGACTTCGCTTCGGACATGATTTTTTCCTTGTCCAAAGTCATTTCTTTGGTTTCCATATCAGCATACAACTGCATTTGGTCTGTATAGTGAGGAGAATCTGGTCTGGTGGAAGATCCGAATGGATGCAGCGTTTCCATTTTTTGGAGTTTCCCATCTTTCCATTTAGCAAAGTGAACGTAAGAATCCGCTACCCAAGGTTTGTAACGTCCATCTTTCCATTCTTTATTGTAATTGGCTGCCAACGCATCTGGGAATCCACCAAGCGGTAAATTCACATTCGCTCTAACATGTCTTTGCACTTCTCCAAGCTTTGGAATTACGCCTCCGTAATGCGTGTCAATTTGGTCCTTTGCCCAATGCAACGCCTCTAAGTAAATGCTGTCAGGAATATGTACTTCCTTCTTGAATTCGCCATCGGCAAACCCCATCAACTTAAACACACGCTGAAACGTGATGAGCCATGCGCTTGCCTCAACATTATCAACGTCTGATTTTTTATCCCAATTATTGATGGCAGAAATAAGCGAACTCACCTCAGGATATTCATTCGGGTCGATTAGAAACAAGTCGTCCATAGAATGCTGAAATGCTCCGCAGGCAGGAAACTCGTAATCGAATTTCATCTCCTTCATTCTTTCGTAAGACACTTTTTCTGAAGCTGGTTCACGCATTAGTTCCAGAAACCGTTCTGCGCGGTTGTTTTCTCCTCTATCCGCAACTCCAAAGCTAGCTGGGTAGTCATTCAGGCTAGTCCATTCAGACTCATCTGTTGCATGCGCAGGGTTGTTGTTTGTGTTGAATACCCAACCAGAATTGGGGTTTTTGGTTTGAATCAAATCTTCAACATCATAAAATTCTGACCACAGCGTTTTGTCTGAGTTCGACTTTACAACTTTCGTATAATCAACTTCAGGATTACGCTTGGGTATCACGCAATTGTTCAAGAACAAAATGTTGTCGTCCTTATCGGCATAAATTACATTAAACATAGAAATAGACTCCATTTGCAATGCACCGTAGAACTCTTCAAAATTTGAAGCCCTGTCCATTCGGTACCATTGCTCGCCAACATGCACTTTCTCGTTAGCGGCCATCTTAACTGCGTAAAAGTTCCCGTCTGGAGATTCTAAGGTTGCACCTAATTTGCTCCAAAACGTTTTCTTTTTAACCGGAATAACAAATCCCTTAGCCAATTTCACTTTTAGCCAAACTGGGCGTTTTTCAAGTTTGTGCCATTCTCCATTAAACTTATACGTGTGTTTTTTCTTCGGATGCATTTCTAGCTGAAACACATCTACTAAATCGAGATGATTGAAAGTGTGAGCCCAACCGAGGTTTTCATTATTTCCAAGAAAAACCGTTGAGCTTCCAGGGAACATTGCACCATGAATATTTAACCCTTCTTCGCTGCACAAATGCGCTTCGTACCAAGAAAATGGTCCTTCTACAGGTTGATGCGGATTTACTGTAAGCATGGTGCTACCATCATCCGTTTTGTTACTGCTAAACGCGAAGGCATTTGAGCCATACGGAAGGTCGGAAGCTTGATCTTTATCGTAAGTCCCGTTCATAATGTTTCCAACCGCTCCAGGGCCTCCAATAAGTGCGCTGAGTGCAAACATGAATCCACCAACAACATCTTTGGGAGTAACAGGGAAAGTTCCCTTTACTCGTATCTCTTTTTTATGGGCTTTCGCGTAAGCATTAATGCCCTGGCAATATCCTTCGAGGTATCTTACATAATCGTCAGAAAGCAAGTGAAAATCTTGTTCTACACGGTCTCTGTATCCAATAGAGTGAGAGTAGAAATCTCGTTCTGCACCTTCAACTCCCATTAATTTACCTGCAAGTCCTTTTGCCGTTATCACGAGTTCTTGCATGGTGTAGAAATCATCTTCCGCGTTAGCCCAAGCTAAACCATAGGCAACATCGGCATCAGTTTTTCCATAAATGTGCGGAACGCCCCATTTGTCACGGACAATCGTCACGTCTTCGGGGTTTATTGTAGTGGAGTATTCGTAATTGCCAGCATCGGCAAATGCGGCAGCAGATAGCCCGACAAGCAATGTCAAGCAAACAAAAAGTTTATTCATAATTAACTAGAAATGAGAGGGGTTGAACTCGCTTCCTAAATTAGACATTCTTGCTAGATTTCAACTCAAGCAGCGTTATTTCTGGTCGAATTCCTACTCGTCCCATGTAACCGATAAATCCGAGGCCGCGATTCACGTATATATGTTGGCCTTTATCTTCATACAATCCAGCCCATTGCTTGTACATATATTGAACAGGGCTCCATTTAAAACCTGGAATTTCTATTCCGAATTGGGCGCCATGCGTGTGTCCTGAAAGCGTTAACTGGAATTTCTGAGGGTGTTCCTTGATTTTAGCATCCCAATGACTCGGGTCATGAGATAAAAGAATCTTAAACGGAATGTCTTCAGCACCAACAACGGCTTTGTCTAAATCTCCGTGCTTTGGGAAATGGCGAGACCCCCCCCAATTTTCAACACCTACCACAGCTATTTTATCTCCGTCTTTCTC
>JBMYXX010000249.1:0-4567 GCA_049608805.1 Flavobacteriales bacterium
AGAATGCAGCCAGCGCTTATGTTTACGGTGTTCAGGCTGGGGTAGAAGTGAAGTTCCCAAAAGGGTTTGGGCTATTGAGCCGGTTTAATTATCAGAAAGGAATGGAGGAACTTGATGATGGAACTACCAGTCCACTTCGGCATGCAGGCCCGTGGTTTGGCACAACACATTTCACATATACTTTTAAAAGCCTAAAGCTGGATTTGTACGCTATTTATAACGGAGAAATAAGCAACGCGAATTTAGCTGTGGGAGAGCAGCGGAAAGCGTATTTGTATGCTGCAGATGAGAACGGATTGCCCTATTCGCCAAGCTGGTACACGCTAAATCTTAAAGCCACATATCAGTTCGATAAGCGGTTTCAGCTTTCAACAGGGTTAGAAAATATTACTCATCAGCGCTACAGGCCGTATAGTTCTGGTTTGACAGCGCCCGGAATAAACTTTATTGTTTCGCTACGCGGGATGATTTAGGAGTCCAGAACGAAATCGTTTAATACAAAAAGGCCCACTATTTAGCGGGCCTTTTTGTATTAAAATGGATAGCTCGATTTAGAACGTATATCCGTTTTCCTTAATCATGTATTTAACCACATCTCTGCGTAATTCTTTTGCATTGATGTCGTAGCTCTTGAGCAGTTTTCCAACCACAAACTTGGCCATTTTCTTTTCAGAACCGGTGGCGTAAGATGTAATGGCATCAAGGGCAGATTTTCTTGTTCTTTCTAGTGCTTCGTACAAATAGACTTGCAACATTTTGTGCTGGGCAGCAAGCTTTTCTTTGTCCGCACCTTGGCTTTCTAGCTTTCTGATTTTTAGGTAAGCGGAGTCGCAGATAAAGGCATCGGCAAGCAAATCGGAAAGATTCATCACAATCTCTTGCTCATCCACCATTTTCTTACCTAGCTTTTTGCCAGCAGCACCAGAAATAAACAGGAACACATCCTTAATAGCCTGAACAATTCTTGCTTCTTCGGTTGCGCCATCTTTTGTACCTGAGAAAACAGATTTAAGAACGCGACTTTGAACGTTCTTAGCTTCTCCCATCAGGTCAATTTCCTTGGTTTTAAGAGCACGTTTGGTTAATTCCGCAACAGAAAGCATGCGGTTAATCTCGTTTGTTCCTTCGTAGATACGTGTAATACGTGCATCTCTATAACCCATCTCAATTCCAGTTTCGGCAGAGTAACCCATTCCACCAAAAATCTGTAGCGTTTCATCAATTACATAATCTATGTTTTCAGAGCCTTTTACCTTCAGAATAGCACATTCAATGGCATATTCTCTAATGGCCTCAAGCTTGGCTTCTTGCTTTGTTTTTCCTGCAGCAATAAACTCTTCAGTTTTAAGGTCGATGTTTCTACCAATTCTCCAGATACCAGCATCTACACAGAACACGCGAGAAGCCATTTCGCCCAGTTTGTGCTGCATAGCACCAAACTCTACAATTGGCGTGTCGAATTGCTTACGCTCTTTGGCATAATCAATTGCCTGAGTAATGGCGAATTTGCTGCCACCGTTTGTACCTGCTGCAAGCTTAATACGTCCAGTATTCAGAATATTTAATGCCATGGCAAAACCGCCTTCGCGCTCTCCCAATAAATTCTCAACCGGAATAGGAGTGTTCTCAAAGAAAACCTGAACCGTAGAAGAACCTTTGATACCTAGCTTTTTCTCTTCCGCACCAAGCGTAATACCACCAAATCCTTTTTCAACAATAAACGCGGTAAGCTTGTCGTCATCATCAATCTTGGCAAAAACGATAAAGATGTCGGCAAAACCTCCGTTGGTAATCCACATCTTTTGGCCGTTCATTATGTAATGCGTGCCAGCCTCATTCAAAACAGCTTTGGTCTTACCCGAGTTCGCATCAGAACCCGCAGTTGGTTCTGTAAGGCAATAGCTCGCTTTTAGTTTTGCTGATGCCACGCCTGGCAAATACTTGGCTTTTTGCTCCTCATTACCGTAATAAACAATCGGTAACGAACCAATAGAAGTGTGAGCCCCGATAGTAGTGGCAAATGAAAAGCCCTGCGAAATCATCTCAGAGAAAATCAATCCTGTGTTGAAGTCAAGGTCAATACCACCATGCTCTTCGGCAATAGCTACACCGCAAAGCCCAAGTTCTGCCGACTTTTCTAGCAGGGCAACAATCTCTGGTTGATGTTTGGAGGCTTCCAATTCATAACCGTTTTTCTTCAATGGTTCCTGAATTTCTTGAACACAGAAATCGCGAACCATGTCGCCAATCATTTTCTGTTCTTCGGTAAATTCTTCGTTGATGAATATATCTTGAGGATTACCTTTTTCGGTTATAAAAGAGCCGCCTTTAAGTGTCATATCTGCTATTGTTTGATGCAAAAATATTAAAAAAGCAATGCGTGCATTGTAAATTGAATTATGAACGATATTTAGAGGTGCGATTAATCTCGTTTTCACCACAAGACTGTTCCTAAGTCTTGACCCTTCTCAACTCACTGGTCAAACGCATTCAGTTACTTTGTGCCATGAGTACACCAACAACCGACATCCCAACGCTTGAAGAACTGAGAGACGTTTTTGACAAACGCAGACCTTATTTTCATATCAATAAAGGACGAACGGAAGACGGACTTTTTAAGTTCGATGTGAACGAATCTCTCGTGGCTTCTGAGGATACGTTTGAAGATGATCTTCTGCTCGTGTCGTTTCCGATTGCTTACATGGATACGATTGAACCAATTCTCAATCATTTCAATCTTAATCCTGATAAAGAGAATTTCTTGGAGCAATGCCGAGAGGTAATTGCGGTTGCAGAAAACCATCAGGATGAAAAGGGTGGGGGAAAGATGAGTTTTCAGAGCTTGTTCTACAACATTCCGGAATCAATCCAATCGGTGAATTACGATGCTGTGATTGTATTATCAATTCATGTTTACGGGAAACAGGAAGAAGCCAAGGACTACCGAATTGTTGGCTATATCCATGCAAATGAGTTTGATTTTGCTCCTTACGAAGATGAAACCAAGATTGAAAAAGGCTATTACTACAACATGTTGCGGGTTACCGAACATGCTGAGGATGGTGTGAAAATCTACCGCAGGAAGAAAATCTTCTCATTGATGTTTTCTATCCTTCATCATTTGGTGTATCAAAATGGCGTGAATTTCTGCTTTGCTTGCATGGGCAAGGAGAACAAGAGCATTAAGGATGCGCTGCACAGAAACACGCTGATGCACGATGAATACTACGAGCGTTTGCCGTTTACTATGTATTCGAAAATTAACCGTTTATACGGTAGCAAAAAGCAATACAATAAGCTGGTTGATATAACCGAAAACGAACCACTTCTAAAGAAATACTACGCTCAAATGCATGAAAAGATGAAGAACTATTTGTTCTACAATCATCTCAATTTCGAAGATTTTCAGAAGTTGTTCTTAAGCATGAAAGCTTATTCGCCTACAAGCGGAGTTTACGCGCATTTAGATGCAAGTGGTGAGATTATAACGGCAAGTGGCGCAATGAATTGGGGGGAGTTTCTAACCTTCCAAATTGTGAACCCAAAAGGCGTTTTTGTTCTTGCTCAAAAATCGGGCATTATGAAGCATTTCTTTAAACCATCTATGGGAATTGGAAAGCCTGCTGATTACAAGAAATTGCTAAAAGGACTCTGCTACAAATACCACAAAGAGGCTGGGGTAGGAGTTACGGTTATTTCAACTTCAGAAGGAGACGAATACCACCAGATTAACAAGAGTTTGTTGGATGATCAGTATGCGTATTTCATCATTTGTAATGATGAAGAAAAGCTGCAGCAATTCAAGAAACGTTCTGAGATTAACGGCCAGCCGATGCTGTTCTTAGATCAGCCGATTATCTAACTTTTCAGTTTTTTAGATACAACTGCTTTATCCGCTTCTTAGGCCCAGGACAGAACTCGGTGTGGCAATTCATGCATTGAGTTACCATATTGTTGAAATTGAAAACGGTGCTGCTATCGGATGTTTCTAACGCTTTGATTGAGTTGACATACGATTCTGCAAAAGCCTCAAAAACAGGACCTGATGCATCTGAATCTGTTGGAATTGCCGAATGAATATCTTCAAATTTTCGTAGTCCAGAAAGCTGCTTTCCTTCTTTTACCAATTGCTTCAGACTATCCGATTCTTCGAACATGTCTCGCATTAGAAGAGCGAGTTCAGAATCCCCGTTTGGATTGATTGGATGCTTGCGAATCTCCGATGTATCTGTTCTGCAGCCGCAGATAATTGCGGTTAAAAACAATGCGACAAGAGCTAATCGATTTCCCATTTTCTTAATTGTAGCATTTGTTTTCTTGCCTTGGTAGCCAACGTTGGTCGCTCGTGCGCTATTACTTCTTCTAAGTATAATTTGTACTCAGGAATTAACTCTGGATTGCGTTTGCAAATGAACTCCAACAAGCGCATACTGGCGTTTTTAACCGCTGGTTTGGCGTAAGATTTACCCAACTCTTCAAAAGCATAGGTTGCCGCTAAGCCATCATGCTCTGCTGGGAATTTGCAATGACTTAAATACCAAATTGTCATCCAGCGGTACCACTCATG
>JBMYXX010000250.1:0-4505 GCA_049608805.1 Flavobacteriales bacterium
AAGAAAGGGCCGAGAATATTATGATTACCGATTTGGTTAGAAACGACCTTTCGCGAAGTGCAAAAAAAGGAACGGTTAAAGTGGAAGAACTTTGTGGCGTTTACGAATTTGAGCACGTTAATCAGATGATTTCTACGGTGTCGGCAGAACTACGAGAGGATGTACATCCGCTGGATGCGCTGCTGAATGCATTTCCCATGGGATCAATGACGGGAGCTCCAAAAATTAAAGCCATGGAATTGATTGATGAGTCTGAAGGTTTTTCCCGTGGGCTTTATTCGGGTTCGGTTGGCTATTTCACTCCAGATTTAGATTTCGATTTTAACGTTATTATTCGAAGCATTCTCTATAATTCTGAAAAGCGGGTGGTTACTTTTCCAACAGGTAGCGCCATTACCATAAATTCTGATCCAGAAAAGGAGTACGAAGAGATGATTCTAAAGGCTGAAGCAATGCGAGATGTAATCCTCAACCATGCTTAAAAGCTTTGAAGAATATAACCTTGAGAAGAACTTTTTTAGCCAAAACCAGAAGTTTTTAATTGCGGTAAGTGGCGGTGTAGATTCTATGGTTCTGGCCAATATTATGTTGCAGTCTGGGTATTCTTTTGCACTGGCGCATTGTAACTACCAGCTGCGCGGTGAGGAGTCTGAAAAAGATCAAAAGCTGATTGAAGAATTTGCTCGCGGAGCTGGAATTTCTCTGCACGTTAAACGAATTGATACTGGTCGTTTAGTCCAAGAATCTGCCTCGTCTATACAAATGGTTGCCAGAGAAGAACGGTACAAGTTTTTCGATTCGCTGATGGAAGAGCATGGCTACGACTTAACTCTTTTGGCGCACAATGCAGATGATAGAATAGAATCGTTGCTGATGAACATTCTTCGTGGAACGGGCTTTCGCGGCTTTCAGGGAATGCCAATTAGGCGTGGTCAATATGTACGCCCATTAAGCTTTGCTCGGAAAAACGAGATTAGAGAATTCGCGAAGCAAAATCAGATTAGTTACAGGGAAGATTCTAGTAATTCAGAAATCTATTACCAGCGGAATTGGGTTCGGCTGAGGTTGCTTCCAATGCTGAGAAATCATGATACCGAAATCAAATCTAAGTTGCTCAGTTTTATTCATCAGTCAGAAGAAAAACTTCCTGAATGTGAGAAGCTTGTTTCCGAAGAAGTGAACACGGTTAAGTCTTCTGATGCAACAGGTTTTTCGGTGCAGCAACTTAAAAAGTCCGCTTATCCGTTTACGCTACTCAAGGGAGTGCTGTCTCCACTCGGGTTTTCCTCAGGTCAAATTTTTGAGGTTATCGATTTGCTTCAATCCAATTCGGGTTCGTTTGTAGAAGCTGGAAACACGAGAGTAATTAAGAATCGAGAAGAACTCTTAATTCAGGATACGGTTGAGGAGGTCGCAAAACCAAAGTTGAAGTTTGAAGAAATTCAAAGGTCCGATTTGGTTTCGTTTCGGGTTCCCGAAAATGAAACTCTCCTAGATGCCTCTTTGGTTGAGGAAGAAAAACTCACGCTCAGGCAGTGGAGGCAGGGAGATAGATTCAAACAGCTGGGAATGAATGGCTGGAAAAAACTAAGCGACTTTTTTATTGACCAAAAGCTTTCTGTTCTTGAAAAGGAAAAGGTTTGGTTACTAACACACAAGGAGGATATTATATGGGTTGTTGGAATGCGATTAGACGACCGATTTAAAATCACTTCTAAAACCCAAAATGTGTTAAAGGTTACGGCTTATCACTGAACCTTTTTCGTGCCGCGTGTTTACTTTAGCAGAAACAAACCAAACCATGAAAAAACTACTATTTCTATTGCTGATTGCAGGTTCATTTACCATGCAAAGCTGTCAGTATAATACAATGGTCGAAAAGCAAGAATCTGTTACCGCACAATGGGCACAGGTTGAAAATGTTTATCAGCGTAGAGCAGACCTTATTCCAAATCTCGTATCAACCGTTAAAGGTTATGCTGCGCATGAAAAAGAAGCACTTGTTGGTGTAATTGAAGCACGTTCTAAAGCTACAAGTGTAAATATCGATGCTTCAAATCTTGATGCATCGAGCATTCAGAAATTTCAAGCTGCTCAGGATGGTCTTTCATCAGCATTAAGCAAGCTAATGGTTGTTGTAGAGCGCTACCCAGATTTAAAAGCCAACCAAAATTTTCTTGAGTTACAATCTCAGTTAGAAGGAACAGAAAACAGAATTGCCGTTGAACGTAGAAAGTACAACGAAACGGCACGTTCTTACAACACATACATCCGTAAATGGCCAAATAATATGGTCAGAGGAATGTTTGCAGATGAGTTTCCGAAAGTTGATTATTTCGAAGCTGATAAAGGCGCAGAACAAGCACCAAAAGTTGAGTTTTAATTGAAGGCTAAAGAATATTTTACGGAATCGCGTTTAGCTGAAATTGACAAGGCGATTAAGGCAGCCGAAAAGGCTACTTCGGGAGAAATTCGCTTGTACGTTGAGGACAAGTGCAAGGAAGATGTATTAGATCACGCGGCTTTCCTATTCTCAGAACTTGAAATGCAGAAAACCGAACAGCGCAATGGTGTCTTGTTTTATCTCGCTATGCAAGATCGGAAGTTTGCCATTTTAGGAGATGGCGGAATAAACGCGAAGGTCGATGCAGATTTCTGGGACCACATTAAAGAGGCAATGGTTACTCATTTTATAAATGGTGATTTTGCTACTGGATTAGAGATTGGAATTTCCATGGCTGGAGAAGCGCTTTCATCCCATTTCCCTTATCAAAAAGATGATGTAAACGAACTCTCTGACGATATCATTGTCAAATGAGAAACGCCTTTTTTACACTCCTTCTTTTACTGCCGTTCGTTTTGGTTGCGCAGGATTTTCCTGTCAAATCAAACCGTCTTGTAAACGATTATACCAACACGCTTTCTAAAAGTGAGGTACGCCAACTAGAACAAAAACTTGTTGCTTATGATAAGGAGAGTTCGGTTCAAATAGCAGCTGTTGTAATTAATTCTTTAGATGGTTATGAAATCAGCGATTACGCGTTTCGTCTTGGAGAAAAATGGGGCATTGGCCAAGCAGGAACAGACAATGGAGCGTTGATTCTGGTAAGTATGAAAGACCGTAAAATGTGGATTGCCACTGGCTACGGTCTAGAAGGAACCCTTACCGATGCGTTGGCAAAACGCATCATCGAAAATGAGATGAAACCTCGTTTCCGAAATAACGATTACGCTGGCGGACTTTCTGCTGCTTCAGATGCTATAATTCAAGTTACTCGCGGTGAGTATCAAGGAAAAGGAGGTGGTTCTAATAGTGACGCGCCACCGCTGGGTAGTTTCGCCTTCATCCTTCTTGTATTTGGTGTTATATGGTTGATAAAAGCGAAACAGGTAAGGGATTATTCAAGAGTAAATAATGTCGGTTTTTGGGCGGCTTGGATGTTGCTAAATAGTTCTACTCGAAACCACGGTGGTTCATGGTCTAGCTTTTCTGGCGGTAGCGGGGGCTTCTCTGGAGGCGGAGGATTTGGTGGATTCGGAGGTGGAAGCTTTGGAGGCGGTGGAGCTGGCGGTAGTTGGTAAATTGCACCATGCAACTCTCCGCAGAAAAACAAAAACAAGCAGATTTACTTTATCTGATTCTAGGCGGAATTTTCATCGCATCTCTAGTTTCCTGCAATCTCATTTTTCAGAAATTCTTCATTTGGGATGCTTTCGGGTTGTACACTTTCGAAATATCTGTTGGCATCCTGCCATATCCTATCACTTTCCTGGTAACCGATTTAATCTCTGAAATATGGGGCGCAAAGCGGGCGAATAGAGTAGTGGCCGCTGGCCTAGTTTCAAGTGTTTTCGTGCTGGGAGTTGTAACTGTTGCAGATATGGTTCCAGCAACGAGTTGGTCGCCTGTAACAGATTCTGAATTCGCCAAAGTGTTTGGCCTAACCACCGTTTCGGTTGGTGCTTCAATGGCGGCCTATTTGGCTGCTCAATTCATTGATATTAAACTGTTTCATTTCTGGAAACACCTTACAAATGGCAACCATCTTTGGATTAGGAACAACTTCTCTACCATCACATCGCAGCTGGTTGATACTTCGGTTGTGGTTGGTTTACTGTGCTCGGCAGGAGCAATAGATTGGGAACGTTTTGGTGAGTTAGTTTTCGCGGGATGGTTGTTTAAAGCGATTGTTGCAGCGTTCGATACGCCAATTTTGTACTTAGCTACCTTTGGAATTAGAAAATATTTAGGACTGAAAAATGCGGAGGAAATTGAATTCTAAAGCTCAGTCTGAAACAAGACACAACAACTCGCAGTAGAATAGATATTTGTAATCCCCACAATTAGTACAATTCAGTCACAAACAAGTTAGAATGCATAGATTATTTCTTTCGTTGCTTATAGTTGCAACTACCGTATCAGGCGCTTATTCCCAAATTTTTGACCCAATAGATTGGTCTTTTAAGGCTGAAAGAATCAGCGAAACGGAGGCTGAGTTAACTTT
>JBMYXX010000251.1:0-4499 GCA_049608805.1 Flavobacteriales bacterium
TAAGAATAGGCCCATTCCAAAAAGAAAGAAAAGTACAGACCCAAAATTGATAAAAAGCTCAGGTAGAGTGGAATGAATTGTTCCCCAAATTGTACTTATGGCGGAAGAAAAGTCGAATGAGTTTTCAACTCCAACGCCACCAATTAATGCTGTATTTGTCCATTGCGGAATAACCCAAGCGTACCAAGCAAGTGCAGGAGTCATAATTAGCAGAAGCACACCAGTTTGGGTGATGCTTTCCTTTAGTTTTCCGCTTTTAAGGCGTTGCATGAACATAGGAATGTAACCAGCTCCAAAAAGAATAAACGGCAGCTTAACAGCAGTTGCTAAACTTAGAAACACCGCAAAGCCAAAGAGGCTTTTTGCACTTGAAGTCTGTGAGTGTCGTTTTAAAAAGACCAAACTCCAAATTGCAAAACAGAGGGCTAAATTGTCTGGTAACGGATTAACTGCATAAAAGAAGAGAACCGGAGACCATGCAAAACACCAAGCTCCCAATGCGCTTTTGGTTTGGTCTAAATTCCATGTTCTAAGGTATTTGTAGAAACCTAAAATTGAGAACAGCGAAATCAGGAATGAAAGAATGCGAGCAACAATTAATTTGCTACCGAAAAGTTTGTAGCCCCAAGCAAAAATCCATTGCATTAAAGGAAACTCCATTCTAAAAATACCATCACCGCTGCCGCGAGGATTAATTCTAGGGTTAAGAATATTCATGTCTTCTTGCACGAAATTCTCTACAACAGACATGGTTTGGGTTTGTCGCCAAGCATGAATACCCAGTATATCGCTGTTCCAAACGTTCCAATGCAACCCAATGCTTAAAAGCATTATGGCTGCAAAAACATACGTAGGCTTCAGGTTAGACATCGGACGAAAATAAACAACTCAACATGCTTGTGGTTATTTTAGCGCAGATGGGATATAGCTCGTTAGAAAAGTGTGTAATTGACCTTGAGAAGCACGGGCATTTAGTGCGAATTAAAGAGGAAGTGGACCCCAACTTGGAAATGGCCGCAATTCATTTGCGCGTTTACGAGAACAATGGCCCAGCCATACTTTTTGAAAACGTAAAAGGCTCAAAGTATAGGGCGGTATCTAATTTATTCGGCACAGTAGAACGCAGCCAGTTTATTTTTAGAGATAGCCTCGAAACCGTTAAACGGTTGGTTCAACTCAAAGGAGACCCATCTCTGCTGATGAAGAATCCGAGCTGGATTTTTTCGGCATTAGGAGGAGGGATAAATGCCTTGCCGATAAAACGCAAGGCTAGTTTTGAAGAAATTTCATTGTCAGAAGTACCGCAAATAAAATGCTGGCCAGATGATGGTGGCGCATTTGTAACGCTCCCTCAGGTTTATTCTGAAGATGCAGATAAGCCGGGCGTTTTAGGTTCCAATTTAGGAATGTACCGTGTTCAGATTGGTGGTAATGATTATATCCAAAACAAGGAAATAGGGCTGCACTATCAGTTGCACAGAGGAATAGGAGTTCATCAAACCAAAAGTAACCGTTTGGGCAAGCCGCTAAAAGTTGCGGTGTTTGTTGGAGGCCCTCCATCGCATTCGTTTGCAGCAGTAATGCCGCTGCCAGAAGGTTTGCCAGAGGTAAGTTTTGCTGGCGTACTTGGAGGAAGGAGTTTCCGGTATTTTAAACAGGATGGCTTTACCGTTTCTTCAGATGCCGACTTTGTAATCCTTGGTGAGATTCATCCAATGGAAAACAAACCAGAAGGGCCGTTTGGAGATCATTTGGGTTATTACAGCCTAACGCACGATTTTCCATTAATGCGGGTTGAAAAAGTGCTTGCTAAAAAGAATGCCATTTGGCCTTTTACCGTTGTTGGTAGGCCGCCTCAAGAAGACACAAGTTTTGGTGCGTTGATTCATGAGATTACTGGTTCCATTGTTCCTCAAACAATACCTGGTTTGCATGAAGTGAATGCTGTAGATGCCGCAGGCGTACATCCGCTTTTGTTGGCTGTTGGTAGCGAGCGTTATACGCCTTATCAAGAGATTCAACGTCCGCAAGAACTGCTTACAACAGCAAACGCAATTCTAGGGTTTAACCAAATGTCGTTGGCTAAATACCTTTTCATAATTGCCAAAGAGGATGAGAATACGCCAAGTGCATCTGATGAAGAAGCGCATTTCAAATACCTGCTAGAACGAATTGACCCAACAAGGGATTTTCATTTTCAGACCAAAACAACCATTGATACGCTTGATTATAGCGGAATAGATTTAAACAGCGGTTCCAAAATGGTGATTGCCGCTGCTGGAGAAAAGAAGCGAGAATTGGCTTCGGCTATTCCAGATATTTCCTTGCCAGAAGGGTTTGCAAATCCGCAGGTTGCTTTTTCGGGTGTATTAATCATTCAAGGAAACAAGTATGGTGATGGGACAGATGTTTCTGTTTTAACTTCAAAACTTCAGGGCCAAGCAGACAGTCTAATAGGGTTTCCTCTAATTGTTGTTGCAGATGAAAGTGGGTTCACGGCAGAAACGCTCAACAATTTCCTTTGGGTAACCTTTACAAGAAGCAATCCTTCTCATGATGTACATGGAGTAGGGGAGTTTGTAGAAAACAAACATTGGGGTTGTACTGGTGCGCTTGTAATTGATGCCAGAATAAAGCCGCATCATGCACCACCGCTCATTAAAGATGCTGAGATTGAAAAGCGTGTTGACGCATTAGCACTGCAAGGAGCTTCGTTGCACGGCATAATCTAAGATTCTATTTTGCTTAGTGTTGGCTGCGAAAAGTAGCGTGGATAGGACTACGCATTTTACCTAAGGCTAAGTTCATTGTGATAATTTAATGTGTTAATCGTAACCTTAATGAGAGTTGGGCGTTCCATGCAATAACCTAATCATCAGGATATCATGAAAACAGAACAACGACAATGGACCGCAGAAGGCGGTTGGATGGAGGCCAAAACATCGGGAATTTCAGACTCGGCCGATTTGGTTTTAGTATTTGGCTCTCGAACTTTGCTTGAAGACGCCTCTAAATATGAGGAGATAAAGAGTTTTTACCCTTCGGCAAATATCATTATGGGGAGTACGGCTGGCGAGATTATGGAGGATTTGGTTTATGATGATTCTTTGGTGGTTACTGCAATCGATTTTGAGAAAACCACGTTGAAGGTTACTTCAATGAACATTAATGATGCGGCAGATAGTCATGAGGCAGGAGTTAAGATGGCCGAAAAGCTCAAAGGAGAGGGACTCTCCCACGTATTCTTGCTTTCTGATGGATTGCATGTTAACGGTAGCGAAATTGTTAAGGGAATTAATTCCGCATTAGATAAAGATGTTCCGTGTACGGGTGGTTTGGCAGGAGACGCTGCCAATTTTGAAAAAACCTTGGTTGGGTTAAACGGAGCACCAGAAGAAGCACAAATTGTAGCAGTTGGTTTTTACGGAGATAGCCTAGAAGTAGGTTATGGTTCTGTTGGAGGCTGGGACAATTTTGGTGCTGAAAGGTTAGTTACTCGTTCAGAAGGAAACGTTTTGTACGAATTAGACGGGCAATCTGCTCTTGATTTGTATAAAATGTATTTGGGCGATAAAGCTGCGGAATTACCAGGTTCGGCACTTTTGTTCCCATTAGGGTTAAAGTTTGACGAAGATTCCGACACGATTGTAAGAACAGTTTTGGCGGTAGATGAAGAGGCTAACAGCATGACATTTGCAGGAGATATTCCAGAAGGCTGCTACGTTAGGTTGATGAAAGCTAACTTTGATAAGTTGATTGAAGGGGCTAACATTGCCGCAGAGCATACCACACAGAAGGGAGGAGGGGCAGACGATAAATTGGCACTTCTAATTAGTTGTGTTGGTAGAAAGCTTATTCTTGGTCAGAGAATTGACGAAGAAGTTGAAGCCGTGATGGATGTTTTGGGAGAAGGCTCTACAATTGCTGGTTTTTACTCTTACGGAGAAATATCGCCAGTTGTAGAATCTGCGAGATGTGAGTTGCATAATCAAACGATGACAATTACTACGTTTGCTGAAAGATAAAAGTGTACACTAGTAAACTTCTAAATAGACAAATACGCAAGTATTTAAGAGGTGCCCCAATCCCGAAAGAGGTTGAGGGCCTTCTTGGTATTATAGATGATGCGTATAAGCACTACGAGGAAAACCTCGTGCTTTTGCAACGTGCGCTTGAATTGAGTTCTGTAGAATTAAATCAAGCTAAAAACAGAATTAGCGCTTCGTTGGTAGAGCTTAATGAAAGGAACCAAGACCTGTTAAGCAGTATTCATTATGCAAGGTTAATTCAGAACGCAATTCTTCCTTCTGAAGAAAGGTTTAAAAAAGTACTGCCTGGTTCATTTGTGTTTCATCGACCAAGAGATATTGTAAGTGGCGATTTTTACTGGCTGCAAGAATTTGATGACAAGATTATGGTTGCTGCTGTAGATTGTACTGGTCATGGTGTGCCAGGAGCATTTATGTCAATTATTGGAAATAATGCGCTCAATGCTGCTG
>JBMYXX010000252.1:0-4459 GCA_049608805.1 Flavobacteriales bacterium
CCAATCTACCACTTTGTCTAGCCCAGACTGGATAAAAAGAATGGCAAAAAACACAGAAACAAGTGCTTGAATTAGCCACATTCCTTGAAATGGCGCTACTAAGGAACAATCGGATATGAGACAGAGAACCATTTAGTTGAGTTTAGATTATTTGAATTCAAGTCAGGTTTATGGACCAAATTGGTTAAAAAGCAAGGAAGCCTTTTACTTGTGTGTCTATTTCGCTAGCTACCATTTCATTTTGCAATTCTCCGTTTTCTGGCAACAACAGATTGACCTGCGATAGATAAACCTTCTTGCTGTAAACCTCAGAACCTAAATAATGGAAGATACCCGTAAGATGATCAACTCCTCTTAGGTTACCTGCCCTACCCGTTGCCAACCCAATCATGGCAACTTTCTTTCCGTTCCAATCGCCATAATCGCAGCCATCAATAAAGTATTTGAGGTACCCTGGAAAACCTCCATTGTACTCTGGCACAATGAAAACTAGCTTTTCCACGTCTCGTACATATTTCTTCACAACCTCCTCAAATTCAGGAACATTTTCTCCGTAATGACTGTCCTGAATCCATTGCGCTTCAACCTTCTTTAAATCAAGAATTTGACAAGCCTCACCATTTGAGGCTACAGCTTTTTCGTAGAGTTCTGACACTCTAAGCGTATTGCTATCTGGCCTATTTGTAGTGCAAATAATTGTAATCATTTCTTGGTTTGCGTTGACATTTGGTCAAGGTAGTTTGCGTCCTTCTTTATCAGCCCTTTACCGAGGTAATAGACATCATCAGACTTGATGTTTTCAAGAACACTTATCTGCTTTGAGAAGATGGCTTTTCCCAGATAGTAAAAATCATCTTGCACTATCTTTTCAAGTTCAGAATCATCACCATAAATAAGCGCAGCGCCAAGAAAATACAAGTCATCATTTTTAATGTAACTCAACACTTTGGGTGCTCTAAAAAACATGGCTTTGGACAAGTGGTAAAAATCATCCGATTTCATATTTACCCAAGCAGACGTATCTCCAGAAAGCATTACATAACCTAGGTAATGTAAATCGTCTCCAACAAGCGTATCTCTCTTAGCTTCTTGAGAAAATGAATCTCCTCCGAAACCAGTCAGGAATACAACCAAACACGTTGCGACAATTAACCTAGGTGAGGTTTTTCTCACTTAGAAAATTCGACTAGCGTCTTTTTAATAATACTGATGCATTCCATTAGCTGCTCTTCAGTCATTACCAACGGTGGTGCAAAACGAATAATATTTCCATGAGTAGGCTTTGCCAGCAAACCGTTGCTCGCTAACCTCAAACAAATGTTCCAAGCAGTTTTACTATCAGGAGAATCGTTGATAATGATTGCATTTAAAAGTCCCTTTCCTCTAACTAAAGTAACGAGGTCATTTTCAGCAATAAATGCGTTCAATTCTGTCCTAAAAATCTCTCCCAGTCTTTGTGCATTATCAGCTAGTTTTTCATCCTTCACAACTTCCAAAGCAGCCATTGCCACTTTACAAGCCAACGGGTTTCCACCAAACGTAGAACCATGTTCTCCTGGCTTAATGCACATCATCACATCATCATCGGCCAACACGGCAGAAACAGGAAGCACTCCTCCAGAAAGCGCTTTTCCTAGAATAAGAATATCTGGTTTTATGTTCTCATGATCAATGGCCAAAAGCTTACCAGTCCTCGCAATTCCAGTTTGAACTTCATCAGCAATAAGCAAAACGTTATTCGCTGTGCATAACTCACGGGCTTGCTTCAAGAATCCTTCGTCTGGCACAAAAACACCAGCTTCGCCTTGAATAGGCTCAACCAGAAAACCAGCAACATTCGGGTCTTGGAGGGCTTTTTCTAAGGCTGCAATATTATTATACGGAATGGTCTCAAAACCTGGAGTGTAAGGCCCGAAGTTATTTCTTGCTTCTGGGTCGTTTGAGAACGAGATAATTGTGGTTGTTCTTCCGTGAAAATTGCCATCGCAAACGATGATTTTCGCTTGATCAGGACTTAAACCTTTTTTCTCATAAGCCCACTTTCTGCAAAGCTTAAGTGCGGTTTCAACACCTTCTGCTCCAGTATTCATGGGAAGCAGCTTATCAAACCCAAAAAATTCCGTAGCGTACATTTCAAACTCTCCAAGCACATTATTGTAAAACGCTCGGCTGGTTAGGGTTAGCTTCTTTGCTTGCTCGCCCAACTCGTCAATAATTCTTGGGTGGCAGTGCCCTTGATTTACAGCTGAATATGCCGAAAGGAAATCGTAGTACTTTTTTCCATCAGTATCCCAAACAAACACACCTTCGCCTTTTTCTAAAACAACCGGCAGCGGGTGGTAATTATGCGCTCCGTACTTGTCTTCGGTGTCAATTATTCTCTGAGCATTTTCTGTAATCTCCATTAACTCTTCAGTAAGCATTAAAATCAGTTTATAAGTTCTTTTTCAAAATAGTCGATGATGTCTTCACCGTAGGCAACCAGCTTCGATTCCATAAACAAAGCAGGGTAAACAAAAATATCAATGGGTGGTTTGGCCGTGGATAAATCGACATTGTAAATATCGGTATCAACTCCAGATTTCTTCACGAAATCTTTAACCATAGCACATTGATGGCATCGGTTTGCAACGTAAATAATGGGTTTCATTGTAGTTTTTCTACATCGTGAATAAGAATGGTCTTTCGGTCGAAATTGATGAGCTCTTTCTCTTTGAGTTCGTTTAAAACGGTTGTTACCGTTTGACGAGAAGTAGCCGTAAGGTTAGCTATGTCTTGATGCGTTAAAGAATGCTCTAGTAGCAGTTCACCGCCAGCCAGAACCTTTCCTCTTTCGGTGGCCATTTCCCTTATCAAATCAACAATACGAGTGCGTGCATCTTTAAAAATTAGCGACTCAAATTTGCGTTCAATCTTTGCCAACCGTGAGCCGATGGTTGCGGTAATTTTCAGACTTAGGTCGGCATTACCACGCATCATGTTTAAGATTTCCTCAACATTCATCGTGCAAACACGCACGTCATCATCCATGGCAATGGCAAAGTCTTTTCTAGTCTCTTGGCCTACCAGCCCCATCTCTCCAAACATATCTCCAGGATGCATAATTCCTTTGATAATCTCTTTTCCATCATTGGAGTAGCTCCCAACCTTTACTCTTCCATTTTTCAAGAAGAAAATAACCTTAGATGGTTCGTTTGGAAAGTAGATGTGCGTGCCTTTACCTTTTGTTTTCATGGTAGCACGTTCCTCTATCTTCTTCATCTCCTCATCAGAAAGACCTTCGAAAAGATGAATTTTTTCTAGCCACCAAAGTTTTGTGAAGTTGTTCAAATCGTGTCCTTTTAAGAGGGAATGTAAATATACCAAATGTGTAAACGGACAATTTGTTCGCAAGAGACGAAAGTTGAGCTTTCTCCGTAAAAAAAACGGCTAAATTTGCGCAACCACGCCCAGGTGGTGAAATTGGTAGACACGCTAGCTTGAGGGGCTAGTGGCCGCAAGGCCGTGCTGGTTCGACTCCAGTCTTGGGCACTATTATTTAATTGACTAGAAATGGCTAGAAATTTGGTAAGAACGTTGAAAATGAAGACACTTTTCATTCTACTTACCTGTTTCAGCTTTTCTGCCGCTGCGCAGCAAATTAAGGTTGGCACCTACTTCAACAACCTTGGCACACTTAGAAACGCTTCTGAGGAATGGCAAACGAATGAGTTTCCGCTCAAGCTTGTGATTATGTACAACAATGGCAAAACCACGATTAACGGGAATGCCATGAATTTTTTAATTGAGGCGGAAGATAGCAGCGGTATTCCTGCAGATGATGTTAAACTAGTTATTGGCCAAGGGCGAAGCTGGGCAGCTATGAAGTATGACTTTACGGCCCCGGGTAAATACACAATAACAGCTTTCGATAGAGAAAAAAAGGCACTAGCCACTGGTGTAATTACAATAGATGGCCCAAAAAAGGTTGAGCCGCCAAAACCTGTAATGGAAGAAAAAGTGGTTGAGGTGGAAGAAGTTGTGGAAGCGGCACCTGCTACAACCAAAGTTGAAGCGAAGAAGGCAGTTTTAACCAAGGAAGAAATCTTGGAGAATGCTCCCGAGCCTGTCTTTGTAGAAAACAACATCAAAGAAGAGCTTACTGAAGAAGAAAAGGAAACGTTGATTTTTGAAAGCTTCTACATTGCCTTTGGACGAAGTGTTCAATCTGGCATGTTACAAGGGCAGAACGAGAAATTCAAAGCAGTTCCTGGCGGTGTAAACACGGAAGTTCTCTTCTCTAACAACGAAGGATTTGGAACCGAAAGCATTGCCGTAGATATCTGGTATAAGGCGAAAGGTGGAACTCAATATGACACTCATTACGGTGAGGTAATGGTTACCATTCCCAAGGATGCGAAGCAAGCCAACTTTAACATTAACCTAAAAGATAGAGGCTCTTACAAAGTGTCTCTTTACA
>JBMYXX010000253.1:0-4429 GCA_049608805.1 Flavobacteriales bacterium
GGGTTTTCGCAGATATAATTCTTACCCCTTATTACTTACAACTTATACCTATTAGATGAAACAACTGACATTCAGAAACGGAGATACATTAGACACTCTTGGATTAGGAACCTGGAAATCGAAACCTGGCGAAGTTGGAGAAGCTATTCGTTCAGCCATTAAAATTGGATATCGACATTTCGATTGTGCCTTTATATACATGAATGAAAAGGAAATCGGTCAAGCATTTGCAGATGCTTTTGCTGATGGAGATGTAAAACGCGAGGACGTCTGGATTACATCCAAACTTTGGAACCATTGCCACAAGCAAGAAGATGTCATTCCAGCCTTAAAAAGCACGTTAGCTGACTTGCAACTGGACTACCTCGATTTGTATTTGGTGCATTGGCCGCATGTGTTCAAAAAGGAGTTTTTCAATGCTTCGAAGGCCGAAGAAACGCTTTCAACCTCGGAAGTTCCACACATAGAAACTTGGCGAGGAATGGAAGCCGCTGTTGAGCAAGGGCTAGCACGACATATTGGCGTTTGTAACTTCAATAAGCACAAACTTAAAGCACTTTCTGAGCAGGCGACTATTGTCCCTGAAATGAACCAAGTTGAGTTGCATCCAATGCTACATCAGACCGACCTACTGGAATTTTGCAAGGAAAACGGTACACACGTTACAGCCTATTCCCCACTCGGCTCACCAGACAGAAGTGCTGGAATGAAAGCGAATGATGAACCGAATTTGTTTGCTCATCCTGTGATAAAAGAGCTATCACAAAAACACAATTGCTCAGAAGCGCAGATTATGATTGCTTGGGCAATGGAGCGCGGAACAGCGGTTATCCCAAAATCGGTAAATCCAGGAAGACAGAAGCAGAACTTCGAATCGACTCAAATTCAACTTACTGAAGATGACATGCAGTTGATGGCTACTGCCGATAAAAGTTACCGTTACGTAAAAGGACAATTCTGGGAATTTGAAGGAACTGAGTATTCGGTGGATTGGCTTTGGAATAAGTAACTCGTCATTGCGAGCGAAGCGCGGCAATCTCTATCAGAAGATTGCTTCAGTCGTTCCTCCTTCGCAATGACGTTATCACTTCTTGTAAGGTATATTCCACTTAATCGAAGTTCCATTGAACTCTAATTGTTCCCAGATTTTCCGTTCGTTTTTCTTCCAATGGCTTTTGTGAATACCAAACATCACAGCATCAAAAAGCAGTAGGAATCCACCCTGCATTATTAAGGAATAGCCCATTCCCTTAAATGAGTCACGCACATTTGGGTTACTGTATCTGTTTCCAAACTCCTGCATAAAAACGCCCGACCCAACATAAAGCACATCGGCAGCCATGTTTATGGCGTAGAGTGTTTCTTGCTTGCGTTGCAGTTTGAAAGTTCCTGGAATATCATATTCCTTTTTCAGCCGTTTCCGAGCACCAAAATAGGCTGGCAGGGCTATTCCCAAATTCACCACATTCCAAGATGCGTTCATCAAATGAAAACTGAACATCATAGAGCCCTTTTCGGTAGTTAAGGCTCCCGCGGTACCAACAATAATGTTTCCCACTCCCCAACTTCCTAAAGCAATCATTCCATTACTAGAATAGGTATTTAACTCACGATTATATTGGTTAAAAACCTCCATGTTCTGGGCTTGTGCTTGCAAGGACAAGAAGAACACTAAAAAGGAGCAGATGGAGTTTCTCATTGATTGAAGTTAGGCAAACGTATCCCTTTTCAGCGTTCCTTTATCAACTTCAGAACAGTAATATTCTTCTATTGTTTAGCGTTGATGCGTCTTACTCGAACCATTAACTTCGCGGCCAATGTGGGCACTGCTTAAAAAAGAAGTTAACAGCTTTCTAAATTCGCTAATCGGATACATCGTTATCTGTGTATTCCTATTATTTGTGGGGCTTTTTATGTGGGTTTTACCTACAGAAGCCAACGTAATAGACAATGGTTATGCAGATTTGAACACGCTTTTTGTTGTTGCACCTTGGGTGTTTTTGTTTCTCATTCCGGCCATTACCATGCGCAGTTTTGCAGATGAGAAAAGCAGCGGAACTATTGAACTCCTTCATACTCGTCCGTTAAGCGATTTATCAATAATTCTCGCTAAGTATTTTGGAGGGTTTGCACTTGTTGTGTTCTCACTGCTCCCAACCTTGGTCTATTTCATGTCTGTTTATCAGCTCGGAAACCCAATAGGAAATATTGATACGGGCAGCGTTTGGGGGTCATATATAGGGCTGCTTTTACTCGGGGCTTCGTTTGTAAGCATTGGCGTGTTTAGTTCTGCCGTTTCAAACAACCAGATAATCAGCTTTATACTAGCAGTGTTCCTTAGCTGGGGACTTTGGATTGGCATAGAAACCATCGCATCTTTTCAGTTTCTAGGAACATGGGACCATCTCCTACTTAGTATTGGCATAAACAGCCATTACAGCAGTTTAAGCAGAGGCGTTATCGACACTAGAGACGTGGTTTATCTACTCAGTTTAATCACTGTTTTTATTATGCTAACGCGAACGGTTTTGGAAAGCAGAAAGTGGTAATGAAGGCTTCTATCAGAGACATAATCCAGTTGGTTGTAGTGATAGGAATTGTCATTATGCTTAACGTGCTAAGCGGCTTTTTCTTTACCCGTTTCGACCTCACAACTGAAGAGCGGTACACGCTTTCTGAAACTTCTACAGACTTACTAGAAGATTTAGATGATGTGGTTTACCTCAAGGTTTATCTGGATGGTGAGTTACCAGCTGGGTTTCGAAGACTTAGAGACCGAACCCGTGAAATGCTTGATGAATTCAGGGCCTACTCTGGAGGAAAAATTGAGTACGAATTCATCAACCCAAACAACCAACCTGACGAAAAAAGCAGAAATGACGTTTATCGGCAGTTAGCCAAACAAGGCATTATGCCAACCAATATTCAGATTAAGGCTGAAGATGGTGTTGAGCAAAAACTGATTTTCCCTGGGGCTTTAATGACCTATAGAGGAGAAGAAACAGCGCTACAACTACTTAAAAGTCAGATGGGTGCTGCTCCAGAGCAAATGCTAAATAGCTCTACCGAAGACCTTGAATATGAAATTACAAATGCCATCAGAAAAGTTACTTCCATTAAGGCCGAGAGTGTTGGTTTTATTGAAGGTCATGGTGAGTTAACCGAACGTGAGGTTGCCGATATGGCGAAGTCGCTTTCTGAGTATTACCGTTTAGAACGCGTAAATATTAATGGTAAACTGAACAGTTTGGTAAGCCGCGCAGAAGGTGATAGTGGAGCGGTAATTTTTCCGCGCTACAAAGCTGTTGTTATTGCTAAACCAGACTCGGCTTTTTCTGAAGAAGACAAGTTTATGCTTGACCAATATATTATGTATGGTGGGCGCGTTTTGTGGTTAGTTGAGCCTGTTTTTTGCGACATGGATAGTTTGCGGTATGCGCCATCAACCTTAGCAGTTCCAACATCGGTTAATCTAGAAGACATGCTGTTTAAGTATGGCGTTCGAGTAAACACCGATTTGCTTCAGGATGCAAGGTGCGCAGCCATTCCCGGGCCTTCTGGTTATGTTGGAGAGCAACTACAATGGGCGCTGCAACCGTGGGTTTTCTTCCCCATTGTAATTCCTAGAGAAGAACATCCAATTGTAAGAAACCTCAACGGAATTAAACTAGAATTCACTTCAAGTTTAGATACGGTTGGAGCAAAAAACATTAAGAAAACAGTGCTTCTTTCTACATCAGACAAAACACGGATTTTAAGAACTCCAACGCAGGTTAGTTTAGATGTGATGGTGGAAGAACCAAAGCCAGAGCAATTCAATAAAAAGCATCTCCCTGTTGCAGTTTTACTTGAAGGAAAATTTGAAAGTGTTTTCAAGAATCGGCTTACATCTGGGATTCTCGGAAGTAAAGAAATTAAGTACAGAGAAGAAGGGAAGCGCACTAAAATGATTGTGGTTTCTGATGGAGACATCATGCGTAATCACATTAATCCGGACGGAACATATCTGCCAACTGGCTTTGACAAATTCACCAGCCAACAATTTGGAAACAAGACCTTCTTGCTAAATGCACTAAACTATTTGTGTGATGACATGAGTCTCACATCAATACGCTCTAGAGCACTAGAAATTAGACTCTTGGACAGAAAAAAAGCTGAAGCCGAACGAACCAAATGGCAGATTATTAATGTTGGCTTTCCAATTCTGCTCATTATCATTTTCGGATTTGTAAATGCTTACCTCCGTAAAAAAAGATTCGCGTAGCGTATGAAAAAGAACCTAATTGCTTTCATCATTCTGGCGGTTTTGGCCGCAGCGGCATACTACGTATATACCGAACGTGGAACGGGAACCATTAAGCCTGACCTGCACAACTTTGCAGTAAAAGACACAGCCGAGGTTACCAAAGTATTTATGGCAGATAAAGGC
>JBMYXX010000254.1:0-4413 GCA_049608805.1 Flavobacteriales bacterium
CAAATTCCGTCTTTCAAAACGTTTTGACTTAGGACTGGAATACACTCAACGATTTGTTCTGGGATCAGACAAACTTGATGCAACCGTTGCAGGTAAGAAAAGCAGCGATAGCTACGGATATTTTAACCTATTCGTTGCAATTAAACTTGGAAAACAAACTCATTCTAAAGAATGGGTTAACCCTTTCCAATCCTTAAACCAAAACATGGCAGACTTACAAGCCAATGTTGATGGTCTTGCTCAGGATGCTGATGGAGACGGAGTTTCTGACATCTTTGACAAGGAAGAAAACAGCCCAGCTGATGTTGCAGTTGACGGAAGTGGACGTTCTCTTGACACTGACGGTGACGGAGTTCCTGATTACCTAGATGCAGACCCTTTCACTACTAAAGGTGCGCGAGTTGACGAAAACGGAACTGAGCTCGATTCTGATAACGATGGAGTTGCAGACAGCCAAGACATCGAACCAAACACTGAAGAAGGAGCACTAGTAAACTTCCAAGGAAAGACTATCAACCTAGAAACTGCTGGTGGAGAAAACATCAACGTTACTGGTGGTGCTCTTCCATCTATCTACTTCAAGGTTAACAGTGCAAGAATTGACTACTGGTCTAGCTATGACAGACTAGCAGAAGTTGCTAAAGTGATGAAAGCTGACGATGGTATTAAAGTGAAAGTTGTTGGTAGCGCAGATAAAAACGGTGCTGAAGACTACAACGATTCTCTTGCTGAAAAGAGAGCTCAAGCAGCTGTTGACCACTTGGTTAAAATCTACGGAATTGACGCTGGAAGATTTACAGTTGCAAGCGAAGGAGAAGGAAACCCACTTTCTGTTTCTGACGAAGCGCTTAACGTAAACAGAAGAGTTGACTTCATCGTTCAGTAAAAACGACAACCATTAAAATTCAAAGGCCCGATTCATAAGAATCGGGCCTTTTTTTTATGCCTTGAATATTTTTCTGAGTTCCCAAAGGACAACTCCCACAGAGACAGAAATATTTAAGGAGTGCTTGGTTCCATCCTGTGGGATTTCGATAAAATCATTGCAGCAATCAAGCACCGATTGGGAAACCCCCTTCACCTCATTTCCAAAAACTAAAGCAATTGGTTGATTAGGATTTAATTCAACTGTATCGAGGCTTTGGCTGCTAGCCACCTGTTCTACACCAAAAACCAAATAACCTGCTTCTTTAAGCTCAAGAACAGCATCGGAACAATTTTCTTTATGTTCCCAATCAACCGACTCTGTTGCACCAAGTGCAGTTTTCTGAATTTCTCTGTGAGGCGGTCTTGCTGTAATCCCACAAAGAAGAATTTTCTCTACCGCAAAAGCATCGGCAGTTCTAAATACAGAACCAATGTTGTGCAAGCTTCTGATATCATCCAACAAAACAACGATTGGTAATTTCTCAGAATCCTTAAAATCATCAACCGATTTCCTATTAAGTTCATCCATAGACAACTTCTCCCCTTTTCTATTACTCATCTGACTGCTTAATTTGAGATTTCTAGCACACCTATATGGTTATCTTAGCGGCTTCCATTTCACGAAAGTAAAACCAAAATAATTGGCTAAAAAGGCAGTAAAAAAAGATTCGGAAACTCCGTTGATGAAGCAGTACAATGCAATCAAAAAAAAGTACGCGGATGCCCTTTTACTATTTAGAGTCGGTGACTTTTACGAAACCTTTAAGGAAGATGCGGTTAAGGCATCTAAGGTTCTTGGAATCGTTCTTACAAAACGGGCAAATGGAAAAGCGTCTCACATAGAGTTAGCCGGGTTTCCGCATCACTCTCTAGAAACCTATTTACCTAAATTAGTTAGAGCTGGACATCGGGTTGCAATTTGCGATCAGCTTGAAGACCCTAAACAAGCCAAAGGAATTGTTAAGCGGGGCGTAACGGAATTGGTAACTCCAGGCGTATCTTTTAATGACAACGTTCTTGAGCAACGCTCTAATAATTTCCTCTGCAGCCTTCATTTTGATGATGATTTGATTGGCGTTTCGTTCCTTGACATTTCAACTGGAGAGTTTCTTCTAGCTCAGGGCAATGAGCTTTACGCCCAGAAACTGGTCAAGAATTTTGCTCCTACCGAGATACTTTTTAGAAAGAGTTTTAGAAACCGCTTTCACGAAACATTTGGCGATGGCCATTGCACATTTACCATGGAGGACTGGGTTTACACCAGTCGGTTTGGAAATGAAATGCTCAACAATCATTTCGGAACAAAAAACCTTAAGGGTTTTGGTATAAACCACCTTGAAAGTGGAATAATTGCCGCAGGTGCAGCAATGCAGTACCTCTTAGACACGCAGCATAAGCAAACTGGGCACATTCATTCAATTTCTAGAATTGAAGAAGAGAAACACATGTGGGTTGACGGCTTTACCGCTGCAAACCTTGAAATTTTTCGCCCCAATCAAGCTGATGGAAAATGCTTAATTGACATTCTTGACCGCACAAATACTCCTATGGGGTCGCGATTAATGAAGCGTTGGGTGGCGTTTCCGCTAAAAGAAAAAGTACTTATTGAAAAGAGACTTTCTGCGGTAGCAAGCTTACTAGAAAAGGAATCCTTAAGAAATGAGCTAACTCAGAGTTTTAGCGTAATAGCTGATTTAGAACGGCTTGCGTCAAAGTTATCTACCGGTAGAATGAACCCCAGAGAGCTTCTTTCACTCGGGCGATCTCTATCTGAATTACCTTCTGTAATTAAAAAAGTAAAAGCAGTTAAATCTAAATCGCTTACGGAAATTGTAAGCTTAATAAACCCGTGCACATTGGCTCTTGAGACCATAACAACTTCGATTTCTGAAGAGGCACCAGTTAACGTTAACAAGGGTGGCGTTATAAAAACAGGGATTTCTAAGGCACTAGACGAGCTGCGGGACTTATCATTTTCAGGCAAAGACCATCTTGTTGGAATTCAGAAACGTGAATCTGAAAAAACCGGAATCACCAGCCTAAAAATTGGTTTCAATAATGTGTTTGGTTACTATTTAGAGGCAACCAACTCGCACAAAGACAAGGTTCCTGAATCGTGGATTAGGAAGCAAACTCTGATTAATTCTGAACGATACATTACCGAAGAACTCAAGGAATATGAAGAGAAAATCTTAGGTGCTGAAGAAAAAATTCTCGCCTTAGAATCTAAGCTTTATCAAGAAGTAATCGCAGGCCTTGGGCAGTACATCATTTTCCTTCAGCAAAATGCCAATCTTATTGCCCAGCTAGACTGCCTTCTGTCGTTTGCAGTAGTAAGTGAAGCAAACCAATACGTACAACCACAATTTGTGGAGGAGTCAATTATTCAAATAAAGGATGGTCGCCACCCAGTTATAGAGCAGTCTTTGCCAATTGGAGAAACTTATGTGGCCAACGATGTTTACCTCAACAATAAAACACAGCAGGTATTAGTAATAACCGGGCCTAATATGTCTGGTAAATCTGCATTACTACGTCAAACCGCGCTCATTTCAATTATTGCCCAAATGGGATGTTTTGTCCCGGCAAAAAGCGCTACTCTAGGGCTTGTAGATAAGGTATTCAGCCGCGTTGGCGCATCGGACAATTTAGCACAAGGAGAATCAACCTTTATGGTTGAGATGAATGAAGCAGCAAGCATTCTACATAATATGACTTCCCAAAGTCTGGTAATTCTGGATGAAATAGGCCGGGGAACCAGCACTTATGATGGTATTTCTATTGCAATGGCAATTGTAGAATTTATGCATGAACGTAAAGGAGTAAATCCTAACGTGCTTTTTGCCACGCACTACCACGAGTTAAATGATTTAGAAAATCGCTTTAACCGAGTAAAGAATTTCAGCATTAGCGTAAAAGAAGTTGGTAAAAAGGTACTATTCCTAAGAAAGTTAATCCCCGGTGGAACCGAGCACAGTTTCGGGATTCATGTAGCTAAAATGGCAGGCATGCCGTCTGTTGTTGTCAATAGGGCAAAAGAAATTTTGTCTGGTTTAGAAGAAAAAAGCAGTTCAAATAACTCTGAATCGACCATAATAAACGCAGATTCCAAAGAAATGCAGCTAAGTTTTTTCCAGTTGGATGACCCTGTTTTAGAGCAAGTTTCTGAAGAAATAGTTGGAATTGACATTGATACATTGACTCCCGTAGAAGCACTTTTGAAACTTCATGAAATAAAGAAGCTTTTAGGTAAGAGAAAGTGATTTTGTGAAGTAGTTAATTTATTTACTTTTGCAGTCCAATTTCGCGAGAATAGCTCAGTGGTAGAGCACGACCTTGCCAAGGTCGGGGTCGCGGGTTCGAATCCCGTTTCTCGCTCATTCACAAAGGCAAAATCCTCCGTTTGGAGGATTTTGCACATTGGGCCCGGATGGTGGAATTGGTAGACACGCAGGACTTAAAATCCTGTGGCCGTTGAGGCCGTGC
>JBMYXX010000255.1:0-4413 GCA_049608805.1 Flavobacteriales bacterium
GCACTCTCGGTTGCGTAGCGGTCTTGGCTAAATAGTGCTCCGGTTAGTGCATAAGGAGATGTTTTGTCAAGCACGTCAAGTGTTTCCTCCCATTTGTCTTCATCAAAAATATAGATGGTAACCACAGGGCCGAAAATCTCCTCACACATGGTGGTGTATTTCGGGTCGTTAGCTACAATTACGGTTGGTTCAATAAAGTAACCGTTGCTCTTATCGTAATTGCCACCAGCAATAATTTCTTGTCCGTCTTTCTTGGCTTGGTCAATGTAGTTGGCAATTTTATCAAACGACTTCTCGTCAATAACTGCATTAATAAAGTTGCTGAAGTCTTCAGCTACACCCATTTTGAGAGTTTTCAAATCCGCAACAACTAATTCCTTTACCTCCTTCGCAATATTGCAAGGAAGGTAAACGCGCGATGCCGCAGAACATTTTTGTCCTTGGAACTCAAAAGCACCTCTAACGATGGCGGTTGCCACTTGTTTTGGGAAAGATGAAGGATGGGCAATAATGAAATCCTTTCCACCCGTTTCGCCTACAATCCGTGGGTAGCTTTTGTATTGATGGATGTTCTCGCCAATTGTTTTCCAAATGTTTTGGAATACGCCAGTTGAGCCAGTAAAATGGATTCCAGCAAATTCTGGATGCTTGAAAATAACGTCTCCAGCAACAGGTCCGCGTACGTAAACCAAGTTGATGACACCATCAGGCAATCCCGCTTCTTTGAAGATTTCCATGATAATCTGAGCAGAGTAAATCTGCGTGTCAGCAGGTTTCCAAACAATAGTGTTGCCCATTAAAGCTGGTGCAGCACATAAGTTTCCCGCTATCGAAGTAAAGTTGAACGGAGTAAGTGCAAAAATGAATCCTTCTAAAGGTCTTTGTTCAACTCTGTTCCAGGTTGGAGCAGGAGAATAGGGCGGTTGCTGCTTGTAAATGTCGGTCATAAACTCAACGTTAAAGCGAAGGAAGTCTGCGTATTCGCAAACGGCATCAATCTCGGCCTGAAAAACATTCTTGCTCTGTGCAAGCATAGTTGCGGCATTCATTCTTGCGCGATATGGCCCTGCTAGTAAGTCGGCTGCTCTAAGAAAGATTGCTGCGCGATGTTCCCAGCTAAGGTTAGCCCATTTTTCTTTAGCACCTAAAGCAGCATCAATTGCTTGCTGAACATGCGTTTCGTCACCACGATTAAAATGTCCTAATGTATGCTGATGGTCGTGAGGTGGTGCCATTCGGACTTTTTCATCCGTTCGCACTTCCTTGCCATTGATGTACATGGGAGCGTCAATTTCCATTCCCCGCATTTCTTCCAAAGCTTTCTTTACATCTGCTTTTTCTTTGCTGCCGGGAGCATAGTTTAATACAGGTTCGTTTGTGGCTTTTGGTACGTTATAGAATGCGTTTGACATGGCTTTAGTCTTTCTTTATTGAGCCGCGAAAATAGTGAAAGTGATGAGGCGATGAAGAGAAGAAGTGATGAAGGAAGGGTTTGAAAAAAAAGAAAAACGAAAAAGGAATAAAGCATCCGCCATGTACGGCACTGTTCGCTGGTCGCTATTCGCTGTTCACTTTAGTTAAGCATATAAGGAACCTCCATAGTAAACTCTGGAATTTCTACCTGAAACAAGTCTCCGTTTTCAGAACGCATCATTTCGTAAAAACCGCCCATTCTACCCATGCCCGATTCTAGGTTGCAGGCACTCTCGTAAGAGAACATTTCGCCCGGAGCCAGTGTGGGCTTTTCGCCAACAACACCTTCTCCATCTACAACGGTTTTAATTCCGTTGCTGTCAAAAATATCCCAATGGCGTCTGAGTAATTGAACTTCAAACTCGTTGTAGTTCTCAATGGTAATGCGGTAAAAGAACACGAAGTAGTTCTTGTCTGGCTCAGAATATTCTTTCTTGAACCGAACTCGGGTTGAAATCTTTATGCCCTTAGAAACTTTCGTCATAACGTTTAATGCTACGACAAATAAACGATCATTTCTGACATGCGTTGCCGAAATGCGTCAATAATTGATGAAGATTTAAAAAGCCGATTCCGAGAATTGTTAGAAAACCGAAGAAATTATATCGTGGCCAATGAGTCTATCGTAGCGGTCTCCCATTTGCTGGTGGTAAACGTAAAAGGTGTAAATCTGACGCGCATCGCGGAAAGAACCTTCAGTTAATTCCGTTTCACCTTCTGTTTCTCCATCACGTAAGTAGATGTACTGGTAGTTGTAGTAACCTTGCTTTAGGTACATCGTTCCTTCGTACATCCTTTTGCCAGGATTGTACTCTAATCTGTGCTCAGGTTTTACTTGCCATTCGGTTAAGCCACCATATATATAGAGGCCACCGTCTAAAATTGGCTCAGGGTATTTAATGCTGAAGTGTACATATGTGTAATCAGCATCTCGGTTGGGGTCGCTTCCTTCTCTAATGTCTATGCTAAAAGCTCCGTTTACATCGGGTACCCGCTGATAATGGTCTTTGCTAAACGGTTTGTCGGTGGTAAGAAAAATGTGATTTTTCATAGAGTCTTCATCAAACCAAATGTTAGCCGTGTTTTCGGTTTGATACCTCAGACTTCTAGAATCTACCCAACGAAACTCATTTCCGCCCTCAAAAAGTACTTCGCCCATGTTGTCATATATAACGCGGTCGCTTTTAATGAAGATGGGTTTGAGGTCTGTTTTGATATTATCCCAACGGTAATTCTGCTGAATGTGAATAGACATATCTCCAATCGGATTTCGAATGTCGAACTGCGGATGTTCCACCACCACATCTACCTGATGATGTGTTGCTCGTTTGTTGATAATCATCGGAATTCGAACTTGCGCGGTAACATCTACCAAGTCTTCGTAAACACGAAAGCGCCTGGTAATAATTGGCTTTTCGCGGTCAAAGTCTTTATAAACCATAAGAATGTAATTGCCAGAAAGCTTAAGCCGAAAGTTGTTGTTGGGGATGCTGAACGAATAGTGAATAAACGGCTGAACGGTATTAAAGGAGAAATCGTAATTGAGGATGGTCTCTTCCAAAAAGCCATCAATGTATTCTGGTTGCGGAATGTCTGTTTCTTCCCAGTTTCTATCGCAATGAATAACGGTGTAGGTGTAGTCTTGATATTCAGAAACTAAATCATCGAACCTGAGCGTAAGTTGCTGTCCGCCAGTGAGCGAAATTACTGGTAAGCTAAGCGGCACATTTGTAATGTTTAGTTGTACCGATTTTATTGATTCTTGATACGTGCGGTCTTCGTAGCGTAGAAAGGTTTCGTCAAAGTAGTCGTCATCCTGAGCGAAGGATGAAAAGTGAAAAAAGAAAAAGGAAAAAAGTAAGAGATGTAAAATGCGTTGCATAGGCGGCCAAAGTTAATCTTAACTGCAACAAGCAAGTTTTATTCCATTAGCAGCCTAATCTGCATAAATTCCTTTTCTGATTAAGCTAAAACTGCCATCTGGGTTTTCAACGAAATCAAACACATTATCATTTGGGTATTTGAAGAAGGTGGTTTGAACCGCATAAGAGGCCTTAGACCACTCTAACTTATCTTCATGGGTAACGGGCTTAAAAAACCGAAAAAAACCAACCAACGTGTCTTCTTTGTTAAAATTTATTGAGTATTGAAACAAGCCACGATTGTCATCCAAGATGTTAAAAGAGTGTACTATGGTTTTTCCAGTACCATCGGAAACATTGAGGTGGACACTATCTGCCATCGGATGTATTGCCTCAATATTAACCGTATTTGCTCCGATTTGGGTCCCCTTCCAAAAGCAAGTAATTTCATCAGGAAGTATGGTGTTTTTCTCATCTGTAACGCAGTTATAAATCGGTATTTGCTCTCCATTCAATAGTTCATAATCTATATTCATCCATTGATTTCTTTTGGATGATTTATGAACATATGACGAGTAGCCGTTCGTGCGGGTATGTCTTAAAACTTCTAATGCACCGTCAGAGAAGTAACCAATTTCAAGAGATTCGCTAGAATCTGGGCTGGTGAGACCAGTTACTAAGCTGTCTCCAGTTTTCAACAGGCTATCCTCAGTAATTGTCCATGATGAAACGTTCTCTGGAATCTTAAAATCGTAGGAAGAATCTTCGTCCTTGAAATCCTTTGATCCGCACGATAACCATAAAAAGGTGGTAAATGGAATTGCCAATTTTAAAAGCGTAGTTGTCATCGTGCCTCGGTGTTTATGGTAAAAGTAGGTGAATCTTGTTCCGGTAATTTGGTAGTTTTTGAGAGATTGTATCTCGGTTCAAGCGGTTGAAATTAAGTGCCGATAGGCGGATTGAAACACAAGTTGTAATTCTTGCAGTTACGATAGTTTTATTTAGAATCATTCTAAATTAAACATGTGTCGATTAATCATAATCTAGGATACGTGTTTCTCTTAAATTTGCCGCGATT
>JBMYXX010000256.1:0-4357 GCA_049608805.1 Flavobacteriales bacterium
AAAACAATTCCCTTTCAAATTATGCAATCCCAAAAGGCATTGACACAGTTCATGTTTCTTGGCTTGGCGCAACAATAATCGTTTCCCTTCAAAGTAACTTCTCACCTCAACCAAGGGGTCTCCCTTCAAGTTTTTCTTTCGTTTTATAGCAAGGTTGATGTAGCCGTTTTCATCTACAGATTCGTAAATACCGTAAGGGAAGAATGGCTTTTTCTGTGCCGAGTTAATGGGCGGCTGTAGTTTTTTAATCTCCTGAGATTCTAGCAACAGTGCCACCAATTCGCTACCTGTTTCTTCATAAGAAATGGAATGAACGGCTTTCCAAAGCTCGGACCATTTCTTTTTCTCCTTCGGATGAAAGTGGCTGAGCACGCGCTTCTTAATGTTGATGCTTTTGCCAACGTAAAGAATCTCGTCATCTCCATCGTAGAAATAGTAAACACCAGCACTTGTTGGGATGTTTGCCAGTTCAGATGCAGGCAAATTCGGAGGAATCCGAACATCTGGCATATCTGGTTTTATGCGACTAAAAACCGTAGTTGGGTCTTTCTGAAAAAGCCTTCCAAACAAGATTGCTGTAGCCGCAGTGTCGTCTAAAGCCCTGTGGTGGCTGTCCATTTCAATGTCTAGCGAAGCACAAAGTTTACCTAAACTATAAGACGGAAGCCCAGGAATAATTCTTCGGCAAATGTCAATGGTGTCTAACGTTTCGCGCTTAAATTCCATGTTAATGGCGGCAAATTCTTTCTTCAGAAAACCATAGTCGAAGGAGACATTGTGCGCTACAAAAACGCGGTCTTTGGTCATTTCAAAAATGCGCTCTGCATATTCCTTAAACAACGGAGCATCGGCAACCATAGCATCTGTAATGCCCGTTAGTTTAACCACGTAACGGTCTATTTTTCGTAAAGGATTGAGGAGTGTTGTAAACCGTTCAATCTCTTTTGTTCCGTCATGAACAATGATGGCAATCTCGGTAATCTTACCATCATGTATGGTACCTGTGGTTTCTATATCAACAACAGCAAACTGCGTAAGCGGAAGAGAAAGTTGGTCGGTACCTGGTTTAGACATTGCTTCAAAAATATACAATTGAATCCCCGGTCCTGCGGACACCCCCTTTAAAAGGGGGAATGGTGTAGTTTCTCCTTGAAAAAGAGGTGCTGAGGAACGAAGCAGAGGATTAGTATAATTGCATTATGAGAGTTGTATTGCAACGGGTAAAACGCGCTTCTGTAACTGTAGATAATAATGTGGTTGGAAGCATAGCCTCGGGAGTTCTCATTCTTCTTGGAATAGAATCTGCCGATACGCAAGAAGATATTGATTGGCTATGCGGAAAGATTTGCCGCATGCGTATTTTTAATGATGCCGATGGCGTGATGAATCTCTCGTTAGAAGAGAGCGGGGCAGAAGCACTGGTGGTTTCTCAATTTACGTTGCACGCATCAACCAAAAAGGGCAACCGGCCTTCTTACATAAAAGCCGCCCGACCAGAACAAGCCGAGCCAATGTACGAGCAGTTTAAAACCAAACTATCTGGTATGCTGATGAAACCAGTTGCCAGCGGAGTATTTGGCGCCATGATGGATGTAGAACTTGTAAACGATGGGCCAGTTACAATTCTGATTGATTCGAAGAAGAGAGAGTAGCGAACACCTAACAGGTTTCCAAAACCTGTTAGGTCTTTGATATGCGAGCGCACGTTTTAACGCTTGCTTGGTTTAGGTAATTGGTCACGCGTTGCAAACGCGCGCCATCTGGGTGCGTTCAAGAGAAGAACATCTTCCGAAAGTCATGTAGCTGTCCTGATTTAATAACGAGCCCAAGGTTGTTCGGAACACCAGTAACGACTGTTTGTTTTTCCGCTTGAGGTATCTCGACTGTTTTTAGCTCTCCTTTCGCGCTATGTTGAAACACGGCATAGCAAATGCCCAGTAATTGTAAGTCTCGATGTTCATAAAGCTCTCCATTTTTCATTTTTAAGCCTTTCCAAGCATAAATAACAGGTGAACCGCTTGAGCCTCCAAAGACAGCCATGTCAATCAAGAACTCACTGCGATTTTCGTAATCGATACGATAATCGGTAGCAGTTATTCCTTTTCGAAAAATTGGCTTGTTGTTGTGACTATCCCAAATGCCATTTGGATAACCAACCATAACTACATCTTCCATTGCATCAAACTGTTTTATGGAGTCTTCAGTGGGAATCATTGTAATAAGAAGGGGCATGTAGAATAGTTCAATACCCATTGAGCCCCTGATTAGGGTTTCAATAGCATTAAAGTTCAATATGCACAAATCAACACTGTTGTCAGGGTGGTCAATCCAATAAGATTCAAAATTACTAAGCGGTAACTGTACGTGTTTGGTTTCCTGAATCTTATTGCCCTTCAGAGTACTTAAAGTCAGAAAACCTTTATCGGCATTCCTCACTACATGTTTATTCGTAACAATAACAGGTCGAGGTTCTTCATTTGGATTTTCAAAATCGTTTAGGTACAGGAAGAAACCTGTTCCCGTACTTTGGGACCCATTCTTAGAAATGCATTGGATTCGAGTTGTGCCGTAGGTTAGGATTTCGTAAAAACTGAGGTCCTTCATTTCTTTCATAGTCAAGTCAATTTGCTGGTGTTAGTAACTCCGAATAGAAACGTTACTCCCCCTTCCTTATCACATGAATATACCCACTTCCCTTGTGGAATTTAATGCCACCTAAATGAAGGCCTTTGGCTACTACTTCGTAGATGTAGCGGTCTTGCTGTACGGGGTTTCCTTTGTAAGTGCCATCCCATGGCGGGTCGTCAATAGAATTCATCTTGTGAATCTTGGTTCCCCAGCTGCTAGAGATTTGCATTTCAAACTCCACAACGCCAGAAGAAACTACTTCAAACAAATCGTTTAGTCCATCGCCATCTGGCGTAAATGAGTTAGGAATCCATAAGGTAAACTCAGGCTGAATGCAAAGCTCAAACGTGTATCTATCGGTACAGGTAGCCAAGTCGTTTTCTACGTAAAGCACTACGTTATAATCACCCGTGTCTGCATATTCATGAATAGGATATTGACCAAAAACGTAGTCTTCGGTAGCGCCATCACCAAAATCCCATGTTCCGCGCACAGCGCCTTGGCTCAAATCAAGAAACTCCGCAACTGGGTCTGTTTCTGATAGACAACCGCCATTAGGATTTGGCGTAAAGTAGGCCGTGACATTCGGGTAAAACGGAATGGTAATGCTGGTATCGAAGGTGCAAAGACTTTCAATTTCTGTAATAGTAACCGAATGCGTGGTGGCCGCAGCACCGAACATGGTGTTGCTAAAATTGGGCGGATTGGAGTTCCAATTGTAGCTATACGTGCCAAGCCCATCCCCTTCAACAGTTATGTAGCCCGTGTTTCCGTAGCAGAGCGGGTCGCTGGTTTCTACAATGGCAGAATGCGGCTGATAGACGAACACATTTAAGGTGTCAATTGCTGGGTCAGAACAACCATCTGATGTAATGATTTCGTAGTCAGTGGTTATTTCGGGATATAATTCTTGCGTGGCGAATGACGAAACATTCGGATTCCAGTTATGCGTGAAAAATGTGCCATTTCCACCGGAAGGTTCAACACCAACTGTTACGGGGTCGCCCTTACAAACGGCCTCACCATTCCCAATGGCATTAGTGATGATAGGAGCAAAAACGGAAACCAAAATATCTGAATGAACTTCGCAACCTGAGGTCCCGTGGTCGTAGGCTATTTCGTGAATTCCTTCTCCAGCCAACGATGGGTTGAAAATGGTGTCTGTCATTCCAATTCCGGAAAACAACCCGTCTGCGGGCGTTCCGATTAACGAAATAGCCGAATCAATAAAGCAGTAGGTGTTTTCTAAGCCGATGATTTCAGCAGGTTCAAGCTGATAAACATCCACCATGCAAGAATCCCAGCAACCGCTTGGTCCTTGATAATAAACGTAATGCTGGCCTAGTCCAACTTCTTGTGGGTCAAACATTCCCGAAGGGTCAATAATTCCATCTCCAGCCCAAGTTCCACCTACAGGAAGAGCTACCATCTGAATCGGATTTCCAACTTCACAAATAGAAGTGTCGAACATGGTGTTTTCATGCACAATCATAATCGTGCTATCAATACATGTATTGGCTTCGTAGTACAAGGTGTGTGTGCCTTGACCTGCATCGCCTGCGGTAAAATGCCCAGCATTGATATTGTCTGTTCCGGGGCCGCTCCAAGTTCCGCCACCAGGGTAGCGATGAATGCCTGGCCAGTTTAGCGTTAGCGCATCATCGTACAAACAGAACTCTAAATTGCTCCATTCAACAGTTGTTTGCCGAACGAAAACAACTCGTGTGTC
>JBMYXX010000257.1:0-4356 GCA_049608805.1 Flavobacteriales bacterium
AAACGGCATGTGATGAAACAGGTTATTCGAAGTATGAATCCAGAAAATGAAGCTCAACTCACGAAGGAAGTCTATGCAAACTTGTCAATTAGCATGTTCTTTCTTCTTCCGTTTTTCGCTGCATTATTGTGGCTATTCACCAAGAAAAAAACTCCGTTTTACATGGATGCGCTGATTTTCTCATTGCACTTCCATTCCGTGGCATTCATCTTGTTTTCGGCCGATTTAATCAGCGGTTTTGTGTTGGACTCCACAGTCGTTACAAAGCTAATTCTGCTCCTAGCTATAGGCTATTTGGTGTTGGCAATAAGGCGTGTTTACAGTTACAGTTGGCTGAGCAGCGTAGGTAAAACGTTAGGAATTTCGGCATTCTATTTCATTACGCTGGGAATAACCTTCCTTGGAATCTTGATTCTGAGTTTCCTTATTTATTAGGCACAAAAAAAGCCGCTAAGCGAAATGCTCAGCGGCTAATAATTTCCAAAACTGCAAGAATTACTCTGCTGCAGCTTCTTCTACTTCCTCAGCTGCTTCTTCAACAGCATCGCCAGCTTCAGCAGCTAAAGAATCAACAGCCTCAACTGCTTCTTCAACAACTTCTTCCACTTCCTCAACTACTTCTTCTGTAGCAGTTTCTTCAGCAGTAGCTTCTTCTTGTGGAGCTGATCCGCAAGCGATAAAGCAAGAACATGCAGCAACAACTAAAAGGTTGCCAAAAAATGTAGATTTCTTCATGATGTAAATAGGTTTGGTTTATGAGAATCGGAAAGCTAGTAAAACATTATAACAACCAAACAAACTGTTAATAAATGTCAACAAATTGGTGACAATTAAATCCATTTACGGTCATTCTGGTTATTAACACTACTATTTGAATACTTACTGGCACTCGTTTACGTTGGCGACATTATGCCCAATACATTTGTTTTAGTTGCATGATTTGGATTAAGAGAATTCTGTTTATCTTATTTGTCCTGGTGGTTCTAATTGCCTCCACTGTCCTTTTCATTTCGTGGAAATATGCTGATGATTTAAAGCAGTATGCCTTAGATGCAACGCACTCAACCATTGTTACCGATTTAGAATTTGATGAAGATGTTGTGCTTTCGCTTTGGAAAGACTTTCCTTCCGTAGCGGTGGAAATTTCAAACATCAGAATTGAAGATTCTTTCGGAACCGACACGCTACTGAACGTTGAAAAGGCGTTTGTGCAGTTTAACCTGATAAAGATTATTCAAGGCAACATCAGCATTGAGGGAATTAGGGTAACCGATGGTTTTATAAAGCTGCGTAGGTCAGAAAATGACGAATGGAATTTCCGCGTATGGAAAGAGAAGGATGATGATGGAGAAAAGGCTAAAACTGATTTCAGCATTGAAATACTTACGCTTGAAAACATCCATCTAGATTATGACGACCGAGAGATTGATTTGAACATTCAATATCAGTTTGACAAATCAAAAATTAAGGGCCGATTTACAGATGGAAATCAGCGATTACGCTTTACGATAAGCGGATTTATGGAACGCTTAAACACAATTGGCAGCAACCGCGTGGTTGACCTTCCGCTCAACTTAGCCGGCATTCTGAACATTAACTCCCAAGACCACATTTACACCATAGAAATGGGTAACGCCATTCTTGCTGGTAACGAAATGGTGTTAGATGCCGAATGGACCAAAGTTGATGGCGGAACCAGCATGGAAATGAAGGTAAATGCAGGAAACATTGAACCAAGCGAGTTTCTACCTAAAGTTTGGCCACAGATTCCTGAGAACGTAAAAAGCCTAGAATTGACTGGAAAATCTGACCTCATTTTCTCCCTGAACGGACCATTTACAAAAGAACACGGGCCTCAACTAGATGCTACAATTAGAATGCGAGATGGAAGTCTTGTTTTTCAAAACACCAACGTTTCTGAACTCAATTTTGAGGGCAACCTTTACATGAAAGACATCAAGCGTTCAAAGGCCATGGAGGTTTCCTTTGATCAGTTTAGCCTAAAGACGCCCAAAGGAAATGTGAAAGGAAAAGGGACTTTAACTGATCTATCTAATCCACGGTTAAGGCTTACTTCTTCCGGTAATACTCGGCTAGAAGAATTGATAACCGTTGCCACGATATCGGAGCACTTACAAGGCTCTGGGAACATTGCTTGGAATATAGATTTTGAAGGTCCTCTTGGCAAAGACTTCAACACAACGATGGCCGAGTTAAAGCAGATGCGCTGGACAGGTTCGCTGGATTTATCCGAATCTCAGCTTTCGTTCAATTCCAGTTTTCCGCCAATTACTGAGTTCAGTTCTCAGGTTAAAATGGAGCAGAACAAAACCTCATTAACCAATTGCAACGGGAAAATCGGTCATCTGAAATTTGAGGGAGATGCCGTACTCAATGGCCTAAAAGAAATCCTCACAGCTCCAGCAAAACCTGTAGTTCTAACGGGTAATGTTTCTTTAGATGAATTAGATGTTGTCAAGCTTCCTCAAGAATGGTCTTTCGAAAGTTCAGAAGGTGAAGGAGCGGCTAGCAGACCAGTTTCCATTAAAGTAAACGTGAAGGCTAATCGTATTCTTTATCACGATTTTACCGCAACAAATGTGGCTGGAAGCATAGCGATGAAAAACCAAACGGTTGACGTTTCTAACCTGAGGTTTAGTGCGTTAGAGGGGAACATTAGCGCTGACTTGCAGTTTGCTCCAAACTCAGCAGGCTATTTAATGAACCTAGATGCTGCGCTGAATAACATCAATATTAGTAGAGCGTTAGACGAGTGGAATAACTTTGGACAAAGCACCGTAACCTCTACAAATCTGAAAGGTAGAGCAACAGCAAATCTCTCCTCAGACATATACTTAGATCAAGATTATAATCTGATAAAAGACGAATTAAGGGTTGATGCCGATGTAGAAATTAGTGGTGGGGAGCTGATAGAGTTTGAGCCATTGCAAGCTATGTCTCGTTTTATAAGTGTGGACGAATTGAAGCGAGTTCAGTTTGACACGCTTAGGAATCGGTTGAGCATTAGGAACAGCAAATTGGTTATTCCAAAAATGTCTGTCTCAAGCAATATCCTCAACGTTCAGGTTTTTGGAGAACATGCTTTCGACCAAGAAATGGATTACCATGTTAACCTGCTATTGAACGATTTACTTCGGAGAAAAGCCAAGAAAAAGAAGACGTTTGAAGGCCATGAAATTGTTGGCGAAGGCGGAAAAACAAGACTATTTCTCTGGGTTCGTGGCAAACCAGGCGATTTAAAAGTTGGATACGATAAGCGAGAAGTTAGAAAGAAGCTCAAAGACGATTTCAAGAAAGAGGGACAAACCATAAAGCAGCTGTTTAAAGAAGAATTTGGCGGAGCTAAGGAGAAACAAGAAGAATCTGAAGAAGTGCAGTTTAGGTTAGAAGAAGATGACGATGTGCCAACAATAAAAATCGAAACTGAAACGCCAGAACCAGACAAGCCGAAGAAAAAGAAGAAGAAAAAGAGAGGCTTGTTCTCTTCTGAACCAGATGAGGGTGAAACCGAAGGAGGATTTGAGATTGAGTTTGAACCGTGAAGCAAGCCAGCTAGTTAACTAGCCTATCATGGCTTTTGTCGCTCGGATAAACTAAGACTCTACAAATCATTTTAGTCTTTCGTCAAACAATAAACCAAGGACATTACGTTTCATTACTTTGCAACTGAAATTCCTCAGCGTCTAAAGTGAATATCTACTCTAAAAAACAACGTTGGAAACTCGTTTTGGTAATCATTGCTTTGGTTATTGGAATTGGCTCCCTGTATTACACCAATCAGCTGGTACAACGGTTAGCCGTTCAGGAACGTAGCAAAGCAGAACTCTGGGCAAAAGGGACAAAGTTTCTTGCATCTTCTGCTGACCAAAATGCCGATTTGAGTTTCGTTTTTGAGGTTGTAAAATCGAACACAACGGTTCCATTGGTGCTGACGGATGGGGACGACAACATCATTTCTCTCAGGAATTTTGACGAAGAAAAAAGCGAAGACCCTGTTTATCAGCAAAAGCAATTAGACAAGATTAAGGGAATTAATGAACCGCTAGAAATTGAACTCTACGGAGGCACAAAAAACTTTATTTACTACGACAATTCAGACCTGTTTTATCAGCTTAAATACTACCCGTATGTAAGCCTCGGAATTATATCCGTTTTCATTTTGGTAGCTTATTTTGCTTTCAGTTTTGCTAGAAAAGCTGAACAAGATCAAGTGTGGGTTGGAATGGCGAAAGAAACAGCCCATCAGCTCGGCACTCCCCTTTCATCTCTCATTGCTTGGATTGAGTATTTGAGAACGAAAAACGTGGATTCAGGCACGCTTGACGACATGGCCAA
>JBMYXX010000258.1:0-4323 GCA_049608805.1 Flavobacteriales bacterium
GTTTTTCTTATCCAGATCAGTTCAATTTTCCGCCAGTTGGCAATTATGGGAACTTCGATTTAGAAGCAATGTTCTGGCATCAAGATTCGCTGCATTTGTTTAGTAAAGACAGGTCAGACCCATCAACAGGTTACACCAAGCATTACACGCTCCCAACTCAATCTGGAACGTATGTGGCCAATTTGGTAGATAGCTTTCAAACAAATCATCCAAGCTTTTTCTTGGCTATAACTGCAGCAGATATCAATGAAGATGAAAGTGAAGTAGTCCTTTTAAGTGCTGATAAAATTTGGCTATTCAGCAATTTTGCAGGAACAAATTATTTTGGTGGAGATGTTGCTGTTTTAGACCTCAGCGTATTCTCGCAAAAAGAAGGAATCTGTTACCGAAATGGATTTCTTTACATAACCGATGAAGAATCATTCGGGCTTGGAGGGAAAATCTCAAGGATTAATACTGGGCTATTCGTTTCTATTAAGGAAGAACCGAAGGAGCAATCTCCGCTGGTGATTTACAACTCAGATTTTAGACTGGAAAGAGTGGTGCTATCAAACAGCACGGAGGTAGAGTGGCAATTGTTTAGCACGGAAGGAAGATTGGTTCAATCTGGCAGTGCACTAGGTGCAATAGGCAGAAATGATTTAATCAATCAAACCGGAGTATATGTTTTACAGATTTCTGAAAACGGAACGCCAACAAGCGCCACAATTATAAGATTGTAGGGTTAAAGCTTTTTAGCTGCGTTCCAGTATTCATCCATTTCTGCCAACGTCATTTCAGACATTTCTTTGCCATCTTTCTTAGACTCAGATTCTAAATACTGAAACCGTTTAATGAACTTCTTGTTGGTTCTTTCCAGCGCCATTTCTGGGTCAACGTTAATGAACCTGGCATAGTTAATCATGGAGAAAAGAACATCTCCAAATTCGCTTTCAATCTCTTTATGGTCAGACTTGTTATCAATCTCGTCCTTCAGTTCACCTAACTCTTCTTGCACCTTATCCCAAACTTGCTCTTGATTGTCCCAATCGAAACCAACTCCCCGCGCTTTATCCTGAATTCGGGTGGCCTTAACCATTGCAGGCAAAGACTTCGGAACACCTTCTAAAACAGATGTTTTGCCTTCTTTTAGCTTCAGCTTTTCCCAATTTGCTTTTACCTCTTCTTCGTCAGCAACTTCAACGTCTCCGTAAATGTGAGGATGGCGATGAATCAACTTTTCGCAGATGGCTTCAGCTACATCTCCAATATCAAATGCCTTTTTCTCAGAGCCAATTTTGGCGTAGAAAACAATATGAAGCAGAATGTCTCCAAGCTCCTTCTTAATCTCTGGCAAGTCGTTATCTAAAATTGCGTCAGCAAGCTCATAGGTTTCCTCAATGGTCAAATGCCTAAGACTTTCTAGCGTCTGTTTCTTATCCCACGGACATTTTTCCCGTAGGTCGTCCATAATGTTCAATAAACGCTCAAATTGTTCTAGTCTTCTATCCATTTTTACATTCATTATGCCTCTGCTTCAAAGGAATATTCTGCGGCATCAATTTGGCTTCCTTCAGCATTAAAAGTACGTTCCTCAAACAAAACTTTTCCGTTTCTATCAACCCTAACAACCGTTGAGCAAACCGTACCGTAGTCTTTTGTATTGATGAATTTTGGAGAGAGCACTTTCTCCAATTCAGCACCCACACCGGTATCTGGTAATAAATCTGAGTTTGGTAGTAGCTCGTCTTTCAGAATTCCGAACAAGTAATTGGTGTCAAGATTGTTTGATTTTATGGCTTCGCGAAGCTGTGCCTTGCCTTTAGTAACCTTTGGCCAAGAGGTATCTAAAAATGCATTGCTCAATCCGTGTACTCCGTTTTCAATTTTTCTAACCTTGTTTTCTACGTTAGAGAAATAGAATAGCTCCTTGAAAGTGCCCGTTACCAAATTAAAACCGTTGTAAGCTTTTGGGTTTTCAATGGCGTTTAGGTAGCTGTCTCCACTTATATCGGAAGTAAGAAAATTGGAAACCAGCGTGCCGCGTGTTGGGCCTTTTCTCCCAAAGAAATCGGGATGGCGGTAATTGGTGAGGAAGGCAATCTTGCCAGCCGTGTTGGTGCCAAGCCAAGTGCCCATTCCTTCTAAGTCTCGGCCAGCTAAAACGTTCGGTTGGTCATCCCAAAACGCAGCTTTGGCGGCAGGGCGCTTTCGGTACTCATCGCGGTTAGCGATAAGAATGAAGGGGAATTCCTCAGACTCGTTAATGGCGAAGAGACACAAGCACATGGTTCAATTATTAATTAAGCACGTCATTGCGAGCGAAGTGCAGCAATCGGCTAGTTCTAATGCGCTAAGCATGAGATTGCTTCAGTCGTTCCTCCTTCGCAATGACGAAGGTTAAACTACTTCAGCCCCAAATCAACCTGAATTGCCTCAATCTTTTTCTTCAATGCTGCGCGAACGGACTCATATTCAGCCTTGTCGTTCAATTCAGAATTTACAGAAAAGTAGAACTTAATCTTTGGTTCAGTTCCCGAAGGACGTGCAGTTGCAATAGTTCCATCAGCAGTTTCAAACTGAAGCACATTCGAAGATGGCAATCCCGTTTCTGATTGACTTCCATCAGCAAGATTAGTCACCTTTCCGAGTTTAAAATCTCTGAACGTAAGAACAGAAGAACCAGCCAACGTTTTAGGCGGATTGTTCCTCAAGTCTTCCATCATTTTAGCAATGTCTTCGGCACCAGTTTTGCCTTTTTTGGTAATGCTAATCAAGTCTTCTAGGTAGAAACCGTATTCAGAATGAATATCCATCAACACATCATACAAACTCTTACCGTTTGACTTTGCCCAAGCACACATTTCGGCAATAAGTACGCAGCTTAAAACGGCATCCTTATCTCTTACCAAATCGCCAGCTAGGTAGCCGTAACTTTCTTCTCCACCGCCAATAAATTGCTCTTTTCCTTCTAGCTTAAGAATGAGCTCCGCGATGTATTTAAAACCGGTAAGCACATCATAACATGGCACGTTTTGAGACTCTGAAATCTTCTGGATTAATGCACTAGTAACGATGGTTTTAGCAGTGAACTGCTTTCCATCTAATTTGCCAAGTTCTTTCCAACGCTGAATGAGGTAGTAAACAAGCAGAGAGCCTGTCATATTCCCATTCAATAATTGTAATTCTCCTTTCGGATTTCGTACTGCAATTCCAACTCTATCGGCATCTGGGTCTGTTCCCATAACCAAATCTGCTCCAAGCTTTTCGGCTTGTTCAAGCGCTAGTTTTAAAGCTGCCGCTTCCTCTGGGTTTGGCGAAACTACAGTTGGGAAATTTCCATCAGGTGTATCTTGTGCTGCTACCGTACTTATGTTGGTAAATCCAAGTTCTTTCAACGTTCTAGGAACCATTGTTCCGCCCGTTCCGTGAAGAGAAGTGAACACAATATTCAAATCTGAATGCGCTTTTACAGCCTCTGGCGATAAGCACAAAGACTTCAATCCAGCGATGTAAGCTGTGTCAATTTCGTCTGCAACAACTTCAATCAATGCTTCGTCTGCATTCCATTTTACTTCTTGCGGACCAGCAATTTTCTGCACCTCTGCAATTACATTTTTGTCGTGCGGAGCCACTAACTGACCGCCATCTTCCCAATATGCTTTGTAGCCATTGTATTCTTTCGGATTGTGCGATGCGGTAATAACGACACCACTTTTGCAGCCATAATGTCTGATGGCAAAAGATAACTGCGGAGTAGGTCTGAGTGCATTAAATAAGTACGCTTTAATGCCATTGGCAGCAAAAACCTCGGCAGTTTTTCTGGCAAACAGTTTACTGTTGTTTCTAGAATCGTGCGCTATGGCAACCTTGATTTCTTCTCCCTCAAATGAATTTTTGAGGTAATTGGCCAAGCCTTGCGTAGCCATTCCAACCGTGTAATTGTTAATGCGATTGGTGCCAACGCCCATTATTCCGCGAAGACCACCGGTTCCAAATTCAAGTTCCTTGTAGAAACTTTCGGTTAGTTCGGTTTCGTTGGAATCGATTAAAGTTTGAACCGCATTTCGCGTATCTGCATCAAATGCGTCAGAAGTCCATTGTTTAGCTTTCTCAAGAATTGTGTTGTCCATTTGCTCAATTTGCGGCAAAAGTACCACTGTAGATAGACTATGCGGAAGGTTGATGCGCTTTTCTGTTTTTTTTACGAAGCATCCGTATTCCCCTCTCAAGAGGGGAAGATTCTTCGAGATAGATTACGATTCCTTCTTCAACTTCTCCTCAAACATTTTAATCAAATCTTCATCAGACATTCCAAGATTGTCAATTGAATGCTGGGCATCC
>JBMYXX010000259.1:0-4321 GCA_049608805.1 Flavobacteriales bacterium
AATAGCCATAGACTCTATTTGAAGTAGTTCGGTGGCTTTTTCTAGCTTTCTTTTCAGAATATATTTTCCTGGGCTTTCTTGGTATAATTCGGCAAACTTCCTTTTGAATGTAGCAAGACTTGTATTGGTTAGTTTGGCCAATTCTGGAATCGATAAATCGCTACAAATATTGGCCTTTATTACCTCGGAGAACTCGTTTTCATATGGAACGAACAGAGAGGTGATGAAATCGCTAATTGAGTTCGAATTGTCTGATTTGCTCAGCAAAATGAGTAACTCCTTAAGCTTGTTCGTAATCAAATTATCATCAGAAAGATTGGGGTTTTCAATCATGTAGTCGATGTTCCTGACGAAAGAATTCATCAGCGGGTCGATATTTACTTTCTCAGTTTCAAAGTTCCTCTGAAAAGGCTCAATACTCAGGTCAGATTGAAAAAATTGCTTAACAATTTCAGGATGAAAATAGGCTCCAATAACAGTAACGGCTTTGGTTTTCTGAATAGCGTTGTTTGATGATGGTTCTATGAAATAGTTGCCGCATTTAGCAAGCATTCCTTCGCCCTGATTAATAGGGTAAATGTCTGTGGGTGTTCGAAATTGAAAAGAACCTTTTGTCAAAAACATGAAGCACGCCTCTTTGCCTTGAAAGGTCTTTGGAAGGCGCTTAAAACTTGCGTCCATCACAACTTTTTCGAAAACAACTTTTTCGTCAAGTTTGAGTGATTTTACTTCAACACGCATTTGAAATTGTTGACTGTTGGTTAAATGATTTGCGGTTCCTAAGGATTACAATCCCAAAGTTACACGTGAGTTCGTTCTCAACCTTTCTTCAGTTTTACAGGCGGAAACATATCCCAAGTAAGTCCAACAGTAAATTGGCTACCAGAATCTACCAGCCTGAAATTGTAGTTATCGTGGCCGTAGATGTAGCTAAACGATAACCCAAGTGCACTTACGGTTGATAGCGGGTAGAAGGTTAAGGCCGTTTCTGTTCTTATTGGGTTTATATGAGGATGTGCTCCAATAATGGCTTCTAGCGTTTGTTTAGCACGAATACGCTGAGAGATTTTCGATTTCTTAACCAGTTTAAAGTTGAGTGCATATTCATACTTCACATTTATCCTGTGACGGCCAATCAACTCTAAATCTGCATCGGAAACTAAGTCTACATCAGCAACGCCAAATATTCCTTTATGATTGATTTCATATCCCAGCGAAACGGAATGTGCATGTTTGGCATAATTGGAATCACCCAGCGTATTGAACCTATAGTTGACCGTAATCTCCGTTAGATTCATGGAGTAATTGCCATTCTTTCTATTCAGTAAAGCCGACAAATCGGTTGTGTCGGTAATGCTATTGTAAATCGCATTGCAAATGGCACCACCGTCATTTTCGTCTTCTGCAAAAGTGCATTTGCTTTGGCCGTTACTGTAATGCCCAGACTGAAATGCAAAGCCGATTAACTGAACGGCTTTCGCATTCTTAGTCTTCAACCTAAACATGTGCTGTGTTCCTAGAAAAATGCGGTAGCTAGGAGTTTTTATGGGCTGAGATTTTTCGGAGTATAACCTGAACTGTGGCCCGAAATCGATGTACTGCGCCATAGCGTGCAGTTTGGTTGTGTCTGGTAATCGCTTTGCGAAATTGTTGTAGAAGCTGAATTTGATTAGCGGATTGGCTTCAAAACGAATTGTCTCGTATTTAGAATAGTTAGATATCCAACGTACGTTCGCGTCTTCGGAAATAGGGTAGATGTGAGAGTATTTCTCAAACTGAGCTTGGCAAGAATAAACGCTTATTAAGAGTAGAAACGCTGTGAACGAAAACTTCATATTGCAAGTTAATGAGTAGCTAGTTTACAGCAACGTTAACGCCTCGGCCAGAAGCTCGTACTGCTCAGATTGCTCGTTTAGAGAACCATTTGCCAGCGGTAATTCGTTTCTGTAAAGCGGCAATTCTGCCACAACTTTGGCATTTAAAGCACTCAACGATTGAAGCAAAGATTTCATTGCAAATTCTCCTCTTGGAGCAGCGGGTGTAAAAGTGATTGGCAACACTGGCTTTTCGTGTAACTCCCCAGATTCGGTTATCCACTCCAAGGCATTTTTTAATGCAGCCGGAATGTTGTGAATATATTCTGGAGTTGAGATGATTACGGCATCTGCATTGGCCAGTTTCATTCTTAGTTTAAGGACGTTTTCGGGAGTGCCACTCGCCTGAAGTTGTGGCGTGAACAGCGGCAGGCTACCCAAATCATCAACAACCGTGATGGAATAAGCGGAAGCAAATGTTTGGCTTACAGCTTTAAGAAAATCCGTGTTAGAACTCTCTGAATTTGCAGAACCACTTATGGCTACAATGCTTTTCATTGCTCTGCAAAAAGGTCTTCCAATACATCAACCTCAATGGCAACAACCACCGCAATTATTTGTCGTTGGTCTGCGCTTGATAGCGATTCAAATAATTGATTCCCAACAGTTAGCATGCCCAATCCAATTTCTAAACCAGCAATTTCTGAAGTAGAATAGGAGCGAGGCGATTTCTTCATTCGTGCAATCAGTTCGCTTGTAATCTTTATCACTTCGCGCATGAGCCGCCTATCGTATAACAGCTCTAAAAGGTCTGTGGTGTTTACCACAAACTGGTCTATTTCTTTCTTGCGTAGTGCTTTGATAAATCCATTAACATCATCGGTAGAATAGGGTGGAAGTTTGCCACTGCTTTTGGCTTTTCGTACCAGTTTGGCTTCAAACTCGGTAGCTGTTCTAAACGACTTGAATGCCTTAAGTCCTGCCGCCATCAGCTTTGGAATACTTCGCCCGTGGCGCAAAACGATTGCCGCAGAATCGAATAAAATGCGGAGTAGTTTGTCGGGGTGCGAGATGTAATTATCTAAACTCCGAAATGCTTCTTCCAGCAGTTCACGATTATCAGGATGCGGATAAATCTGCTCCAAGAAAAAATCGCGGTAGAGGTTCATTCTGTCCTCATCAAACGAATCAGGGATTTCGTACTTGCTTGCAACGGAATCGTACTGATAACGGTCGTATATCAGTTGCCGAAAACCGATAATTACTCCGTTTAGTATTTCTTGATTACTTGCGGTAGTCGCCATTTTGAGAACCTATACTGATGTAAGCTCTTTCAACCGTTCGCTCTCTGGCCAAATGCGTTTGCAGTTTTCAATGGCCGAATCAATGGCATCTTCGTGCGAACCAATGTCTCTTGTGTAATCTCCTCCAAAGTAAATGTTGTGCGTGCCTTGCACTTTTTCAAGTTCTTTTTGTGCGCGGAAGAAATCTGGTGTTTCGCACGGTAACCACCATTCTGATACGTGATGCACGTTTTTTGGGGCGTCTCCTTCGTTGATGTAACTATCAAATACGTTCGTATCCGTATTCCAGCCATCCCAAATGGTGGCATCGGCATGTTTGCCTTTGTTTAGCACGTTTACCACGCTCCAATCCTTACGGTTGGGCGGCATAAAGTCGGTATCGCTGTGGGTGCAAACGGTGGCTAGGTAATACTTAAATCTTGACAGGGCCTTCTTTACTTCATCAATATGTTGGGTGTCTTTGAGGATGGTTTGCGCATCCTTCGCGCCAGCGGTAATAATGAGTTTGTCAAACTCAAATTCTTTACCCGAAGTGGTTTTTACTTTCACCTTTCCAGTAGCGGTATCTGGCTGTACGAACTCTACGCCATCCTTAATGACAATCTCTGTGTTTTGAAGCGTATCAGCCATCATTTTGATGTAATGCTTAACGCCACCACGCATTACTTTCCAATCGAAGTATTTCAGCCCGCTTGGCTTGTGATACACCAAGTATTTCATGAGTGGATAGATGGAAAAATCGTCTGTTTGATCGTGTGGAGAACCCCAAACACCAGAAAGCAACGGCTTTAGAAAATGGTTGGTTTGCTTATCGCTGAGCTTTAGGCTAGCAACAAAATCGCGAAGCGTTAAATCTGTTTCGTGATTATCTACAATCTTTTGCGCACCGTTTACCACCTTGTTCATCAGCAGTAATTCTGGCAAAACATGCGGTTTGGCAAACATTTGAATGATGCGCCTAAACGTAACGGGCGGCATGGCATTCACCTTTCCAGTCAGCTTATTGTAGTAGGTCATGGATAGCGGCACCCAATCAAATGGGATGTTTACCAATTCCAGTAATTTGTTGAAATGTGGGTAGATGGAAGGGGAGAACCAATTGGCGCCATCATCTACATGGTGCATAATGCCGTCTAGTTCTACATCCACGGTATGCGTGTTTCCGCCTAGGTAATCTTTCTTCTCAATAATGGTGAGTTCGTG
>JBMYXX010000260.1:0-4310 GCA_049608805.1 Flavobacteriales bacterium
TGTCAACCAATTTCTTAGTCACATTAAAGAATCCCCCGAGCGAAACACCTAGCACATCATCCCACTGCTCATCAGACATCACCATAAACAAACCGTCTTTGGTAATACCTGCATTATTCACAATAATTTGAACTTGTTTGTCTGGATTTGCTTCCATCCAAGCGTCCAATGCTTTAGACGCGGAATCTCGGTCGGCAACATTGAAACCAACGGCTTCCGCAGTACCACCGACTTCTTCAATCATCTTGATTGTTTCGTTAGCGGCTTCAGCATTTGAGCTGTAATTCACTAAGATGTGGCATCCGTGGTCTTTAGCCAGACGAACCGAAATGGCTCGTCCGAGGCCTCGAGAACCACCTGTTACGAGTGCAATTTTCTTGTCAGACATCGTAGAACTCTACTTGAGGATCGTTATTCATTAGGTAATCTGCAACCTGCTTCATTTGGTCAGAACGCGGTGCATCATCCTTAAAAGCAGGAACAAATTGTCGAATCAAATCATGAAACTTCTGACCCGCAACCGACATTTTCTTGTGACATCCTAAATAATCTACGCCTTGTGCTATGGCAATCGTTTCGATGGCCATAACCTGGAACGAATTGTCGATTACTTTCTTTGTTAAAAGTGCCGCATTTGTCCCCATACTCACAACATCCTGATTGTCATTGTTATTCGGAATGGAATGAATTGACATTGGGTACGAAAGCGTTTGGTTTTCTGCTGTTGTTGAAGTTGCAGTAAACTGCATTCCTTGAACTCCGAAATTGATTCCCAACTCACCCAAGTTCATGAACGGAGGAAAAATATCATTCAGCTTTTCGTTAAGCAAATAGTTAAGCTGACGTTCACAAAGCATAGAAAGCTTAGTGACAGCAATTTTCACCTTATCCATCTCCAAAGCAACGTAATCGCCATGGAAATTACCGCCATGATAAACGTGTTGATTTTCTAAATCTACAACTGGATTATCGTTGGTAGAATTCACTTCATCAATCAGAATTTCCTCTGCATTTGTGATGGTTTCTAGAATTGGACCAAGGATTTGCGGAATACATCTGAACGAATAATACTCCTGTACTTTCTCCTTAATCGGCTTTCCATTTCCAACCTTGTGGATGTCTTTAAAAAGCCTGTCTTCACGCTTGCGAACCATCTTGCTTGTCTCCAAACATCTTCGCATTGCCGCGGCAATTGCTCGTTGACCTTTATGCCGTTTAGCACGATTCAAGAACTCAGAATAACTATCGTCATAAGAACGAACCAACTCGTTAATAACAGCTCCAATAAGGACAGCCCACTTGGTTAATCGCGTAGCATAAATAACGTTTAGCAGACCAATTCCGCTCATACAAGAAGTACCGTTCATCAAAGCCAAACCATCGCGTAAGCTAAGTTCTAACGGCTTTATTTTCTCCTTCTTCAGGATTTCTTCTAAAGGGAGGTTTTCTCCTTTGTATACCGCTTTTCCTTCTCCGATAAGACCAAGTGCCAAATGCGCTAACTGAACCAAATCTCCACTAGCACCAACACTTCCGTGTTCCGGGATGTAAGGGTAAATTCCCTTCTCAATGTAGCTTCCAAGTTGCTCAATAACAGCAAGACTAACTCCTGAACCACCTAAAGCGAGTGTATTCAGGCGATTCAGCATAACCGCTCTAACATATTGGTCTGGCAACCCAGCTCCCATTCCAGAAGCGTGGCTTCGAATGAGGTTATACTGAAGGTGCCCTAACTCATCATCCGAAATTCGGTACTGTGCCATTGGCCCAAAACCAGTGTTAATTCCGTAGATGATTTTGTCTTTCGAGAATTTCTTCAAAAACGCAAAACTCTCTTTAACCAACGCTCTCTGCTTGGCTGTAAGTTTGTGCGGTTCTTCTTGAATCACACACCTGTAAAATCCGTCAAGGGTTAATGTCTGTCCGATATCTCTGCGGTGTTAGGGTTAATTTGAAGTGGGCGCAAATTTAGTGTAGATCAATTTTGTTTCCTATCATTATCAGCCTTTCTTTTTCAATGGGACGAATACTTCAGTCAATCTATTTAAAAACACTGACTTTCAAATGGTTATGGCTATTTGTGTTTGCTTCTGTTTTTGTTGTAATGGGTTGGCTTGCGAGCCAAATCCACATTGAAGAAGACATAACCAAAACGTTTCCGCGGACAGAAGAATTCAAAAAGTATGACAATCTGTATCGCAATTCTTCCATCTCCGGAAACATCATTGTTGCCATCGGTCCGCTTTCCAAATCATCTAGCGATGAGCTGGTAGTAATAGGCGAATCGCTCCAAGAACAATTCAACCAGCTAGACACAGGATTATTTAAAGACATACAGTTTGATGCTAATTCTGCAAAGTTGGAGCGGGCGTATGATGAATACCTACGTAATCTACCGTATTTCTTAAGTGTTAACGAGATTGATTCGCTGTTCTCCCAATTGTCTGAAGATGGAGTTTCCGAACGACTTACTTCAACTCTAAACCGCCTAAGGAGTTACGAGAGTTTAGGAACGAAAAAGTTCCTGATGAAAGACCCGCTTCAGGTTGGGGCTCCAATCTTGGGAAGGCTGAGCAAACTGGAAGAAGGCAATACGTTTAAGATTGTTGATGGCTACACGTTTACTGCCGATGGCGAGTATTTGCTCATGGTTGTAAAACCAAGTCATCCGCCTACAGAAACAGTTCAGAACACCTTATTGGTTGAAGGTTTGCAATCAGCGGTTGACACTGTTTCAAAAGACTTAAACCAAGCAGAAATATTGCTTTTTGGCGGGCCGGTGATTGCTGTTGGGAATGCATCAAGAATTAAGAAAGACACCAACCTCGTTTCAATTCTGGCAGGCTCGTTTATTCTGCTTTTACTAATCGGTTACTTCCGAAAAATAACCGTCCCAATTCTGTTCTTTATTCCTGCGATTTTCGGACTGACATTCGCTCTAGCCGTAATCTCGGTTACGCAAGGCTCCATATCAGCAATCTCGGTTGCTGTGGGCACAATCGTGCTTGGAATTGCAATTGATTACAGCTTTCATTTCTTCAATCATTACCGAGAAACAGGTTCAATTGAAGAAACGTTGAAGGAAGTCAGCTCGCCAATGTTGTTGGGCTGTGCCACAACAGTAGCCGCCTTCTTTTGCCTTAATTTTCTTCGTTCTGATGTTCTAGCTGACTTCGGGACATTTGCTGGACTAAGCCTCATTGGAACTGCATTCTTTGCGCTTCTAGGGTTACCTCACATTGCAGGCTTGGCGAAGTTTAGACCTGCATCTGAACCGAAGCCGACAACTCCACTTAAGTTCAAATGGAAGGCGCTTGGTTTTATAAGCCTTTTGGGAGCAACCATCTTCCTTTGGAACTATGCTGATGAAGTTCAATTCGAGAACGACCTCAATAAAATCAATTACTTCCCAGAGCATTTACAGCGCGCTCAGGATATTATTGTTGGAGATAGCAACAGAGAAAGTCTGTTTGTGCTTTCCGCTGATGAGAAGCTAAGCGAAGCTGTTTCCAAAAGTGCTGGAATTCATAATCTCCCGTCATTGCGAGGAACGAAGCAATCGGCTTCAGATTATGAGATTGCTTCGGGTAAAGACCCTCGCAATGACGAACCCAAAACCCTCATAAAATCAACTGTTCTAGCAGGAGTCGTCCCTACTCCAACCCAAATAAATGAACGCGTTGCAACTTGGAACGGCCACATCAACCAAGTAAAGCAGGAACTTGACTCTAAGCTCAAAGCATCTGGCGCTGAACTTGGATTCCAACCTCAATTTTTGTCGGTTTACGAAAGTATTTTCCGAGAATACGAACCAGCAACCGAACAATTCTATCAAGACTTCCTCCTCAACGACCCGATTTACAGCGAGTTTGTTTTTAAAGGTGATGACGGTTACAACGTGGTTTCCACGGTCAACCTTCCTAAAGCTTCTAGAACAGCTTTTACCGAGCAGGTCGAAGCAATTGATGGATTGGAAACAGTTGCAAGAAGTTCCCTCGCTCAAGACTTAGTAAACACGGTAAGCGAAGATTTGAACTTCATTCTTATCCTTTCCTCTCTTCTGGTTTTCGTTGTCCTACTTCTCACTTATGGAAGGCTAGAATTGGCCGTTGTTACCTTTTTACCAATGGCGGTTAGCTGGGTTTGGATTCTTGGCATTTGCGGACTTTTCGAAATCAAATTCAACATGATTAATGTGGTTGTTACCACATTCATATTCGGATTGGGAGATGATTACTCCATCTTTATTTCTGATGGAATTTTGAGCAGATACAAGTACGGAATTGACAAAACCAGAACATATCGTAACT
>JBMYXX010000261.1:0-4297 GCA_049608805.1 Flavobacteriales bacterium
CTCAATGGAGATTTGGACATTGAGCTGTTAGCGCTAACATTGGATAAGACTGATGAGTATTTATCGGAATTGTCTGAAAATGGTTTGCCACCTATCGGTTTTGCAGACGCTAGGGGATTATTATCGATTAAATTAGAAGCTAGAAGGCATGGAGTTGAGTGGCTTCGCACTGCCAATTACAAGAAGTTTGCTGTGTATGGAGACAACTTGTTTGTCAAGTATTTTGTGAACGGTTTGATTAAGGTTCTTGGCAATCCAATGAGGTACTTTACATCTAGAGACGAAGCTATTGCTTGGCTAAAAGAGGAGTAACAATGAAAGGTGACAACCCAGAATTAGAGGCTTATAAAAAACTGGTTGCTGATAAACTTGCTAGTTTAGAACCGATTTTTCTAGCTGCGGTTATTGGCGAGTTCAATCAGAAGGTTGAGATTCCTGAAATAGAGGATGAGTTCACTCCCTTATTCTTTGGGCTTAAAACCATGACAGATGTGATTAATGATAAAATCACAGAAATGGATAAAGTCAAACATCAGCTCGAAACTGTTGTGAAAGAAAGAACGGCTGCCTTGCACGAAGCCCAGGAAGTTTCTGGTGTTGGCTCTTGGGTGTTAAACACAGAAAACAACGAAGCAGAATGGTCAGATGTGGTGTTTCGGATGTTTGGCTTAAATCAAGACTACAAACCAAAGTACACGGGTTTTCTTGAACTTGTTCCAAAAGAAGAAAAGCCCAGAATTATTAGCGTAGTCAGGGAGGCTGTTGATAAAAGAGAATCTTTCGACTTTACGTTCAACTTTGTTCTTCCGGATGGTGAAAAACGAGTAATACGAGCGCGTGGAAAACCTGTTGAAACCGATGGAATTGTCACCAAATTAATTGGAACAGCACAAGATATTACAAAGGAGAAATTAGCAGAAACAAAATTCCGAGGGTTATTGGAGTCTGCGCCAGATGCCGTTGTAATTGTGGGTAATAATGGAAAGATTCAGCTGGTAAATCGGCAGGTCGAAAATATTTTCGGATACAATCGTTCCGAACTTGTCGGTCAATCGGTTGAGATTCTTATTCCAGACAAGTTTGTGGGAAAACATGCTGGGCATCGGAAAAGCTATTTCAGTAATCCGAACGCAAGGCCAATGGGAGCTGGGCTAGAGTTGCTTGGACAAAGAAAGAATGGCGAAGAGTTTCCTGTTGAGATATCTCTTAGTCCACTAGAAACAGAAGAAGGAGTTTTGGTAAGCGCGGCAATACGAGACATTACGGAACGGAAGTTTCAGCAGAGCGAATTACTTAGAGTTCGAGAACTCGCGGCTAAAAACGAAGAATTAGAACGGTTTGCGCATATCACAGCGCACAATATTCGGTCTCCGGCAGCAAATCTTAGTTCTTTAACTGGCATACTGCTAGAGGAAGACGACCCTAAGGAAATCAGAACAGTGGCATACCTCTTAAACGACAGTGTTGAAGTGTTGATGCGTACACTAGATGATGTTTCTGAGGTATTGTCGAGTACCAGTCAGGCAATTAACCCGCAGGTTGTGGTTTTTGAGGAAATTCTAGATGATGTTCAAATTGAACTAAGGGAGTTGATTGAAGAGTCTAAAACCAAAATTACTTGGGATTTTTCTGAGATAGACCGAGTGGTGTATCCAGTAAACCATGTGCACAATATTGTGCTGAATTTGGTTTCAAATGCCATTCGGTACCGAGACCCAAACAAGATAAATGAAGTAAGTATTCGCACAAAGATTATTGATGGTAGTGTACTGCTTTCTGTAAAAGACAACGGCTTAGGAATTGACTTAGAACGACACGGAAATTCAATTTTCAAGCTTTACAAAACCTTTCATAGCAATCCTGCGTCTAAGGGTGTAGGGTTGTTTTTAATAAAAAATCAGCTTTCCAGTCTTCAAGGTGATGTTCAGGTAAAAAGTGAAGTAGGCGAGGGGAGTAAATTCACCGTTAGGTTTGGGAAAATTGAATTAAAAGAAGCTTAATATGAAAGAGGATATTTGGTTTGTGGATGACGATTTGACGTTCCGATACATCATCAAGAGATTTCTACAGAATAGTTCTTACGAGCAACGGATTAAGCATTTTGACGATGGAGATATAGCCATGTTGGCCATAATTAATGCCGCAAGAAGTGGAGCCGCGCCCAAATTGATATTCCTCGACCTTAACATGAAATATTTAGAAGGTTGGCAAATGCTTGACCTGTTGAATGAATTTGACAGAAGTTTGAATGTGATTATTCTTTCGTCATCCCTTAATCCAAAGGACATTGAGCGTGCTAAAAATGAGCCCCTCGTAAAGGAGTTTATTTCAAAACCAATTGATAAGGAAACGATTAAACAGAAAATTGAGCAATACGGTTAAGATGCCTCTTCTTTAGATGTATTGTCTCGTTCTGCCTTCTTAAGGGCTGGTGTTAACTCCTGAATCCATGATTCATCATAGTTCCTGAACACCCCAGACTTGTCAGCCTCTTCCTTCGTGATTTTCACATCAACATACTTTGCTAAAATATTGTAGGCTTTTGGGTTTAACTCCTTTATGACTAAAAGGGCAGCATTCATTCCAGATTTTACGGCAATGGGAACTCCGCCTCCTAACTCAGCCCAATGTCCTCCTAGCCAAAGGTTCTTCACTGCTGTTTTATGACCAGCAATTCCTGCTTGCATATTGGCTTTTCCAGGTCTTGCACCCATCAAACTACCTTCTCTGTTTCCTGTATATCTCCAGTGCGTAATGGGGGTTGCGATGTCGCAATATTCAATGTGTGAGCGGATGTCATGACCGATTTTCTTCTCAACGCGATCAATCAAAATATCTGCAAATTCTTGCTTAAATTTCTTGTAAGCCTCACCGCGTTTCAGGTTGCCTTTTTCGTCAACCTCCGTTTTCCATTTATCGTCTTGGTCGAAAGAGGCATAGCAGTAAATGGTCATAGTTCCTTTGCCTGCTGGCGCGAGAGAAGGGTCTCTGAAAGATGGAGCCAGTACGCTAATTCCAGCTTTGTGTGGGTCGCCAGCGTTGTGCTCTGTTCGTTTTACATCATCTCGAACGATGAAAAGCATCGCATCATCCAAACCTAAATCTTCAACAGGGCAATCAATTCCTAATGAAATGGTTACAGCCGAACTGTACAACTGTGCGTTTCGCAGTTTCTCTTTTACTTCTTTCGGGATGGCCGATTCTGGAAGCATACGCTCGTAAAGTGTTTCCACATCGCCAGCGGCAATAACGTGCTTGGCGTTTATTCTGAATTTCTCCCCCTTACGGTCTATTTGAACCCCAACTGCTTGTCCATTCTGCAATAGCACTTCCTCAACACGGCATTGATAATAGACATCATTACCCATTTTTTCCACGGCATAATCCAACCATTCAGGAAACACCTGACTACCACCTTCGGGCGGACTTTGATAATCGCCATAATACGCCCAACCGATTGGCACTAAACAGGAAAGCAGTTCTTCTTCAGACCCGAAAATCTTCAACATTTCAGGGTCATTGAAATAACGTTTCAACCCTTTTACGGTCCCTTCTGGCCCTGTAAAGCGAATGTGCTTGAGGAATACCAGAGCAAACTTCAAACGCTTCATTTGAAAAGCAGCAATTTGAAGCCAATTCATCGTTTCTAACGAACGTGAGAAAGCGGGCAAATCATTAAATGCAGAGCCAAGTTGCTTTGCATCCTTGAAAAACCGTTCAATGCCTTTCTTTTCGTGCGGAAAACGTTTGATGAATTCTTCCTTTAAATCATCAGGCTTATCCGTCAATTGATAATCGTACGTATCGCCTTGATAACGCTTGATGTTGGGTTGCGATAAGGCTGTTGGGTGGTCCTTTCCAATAAAGTCGAAAACGCGCGTTACTAAACCCTTAGGACCGCATTGATTGAGCCAATGAATAGCGCTGTCAAAACGAAAATCCTTCCTTCGGAAACCGGCCAAATATCCTCCAGGGCGTGTATCCATTTCAAAAACACCAACCGAAAGACCAGCGCGGCTAAGCAATGCGGCAGACGTCAGGCCACTAATTCCAGCACCAATTACAATTACATCGTACTCGGTTTTCACTTCCTTATTACGAACGAAACTCAAGCTTTCATGTTTTCAATATCAACCACTTGTGCCAGCGTATTGATGATGGTTTTATGCTTCCGAACGAATGGATTGTTCTTGTCCCAAACGTAGCCCGCAAGAACAGAAGTGAGTTGTTTTTTCATCAACGGATTGATGTTTGCGTGGAAGAAAATCTTTTGCAAATCGCCAGAGTACCATTCCTT
>JBMYXX010000262.1:0-4238 GCA_049608805.1 Flavobacteriales bacterium
GTATTGCTAATTTCATTCCTAATGAGTCGTAGCGGTCTGCTTATAGCGTTTTTTGGTGTTGTCTTGCTACTTGGGCCTTCTATAGAATTAGATGCGCAGGATAGAAAAGACCAAGCGTTCTGGGATGAGTTTGATCAAGCGAGACTTTACATTGCAAAGCATAACGCTGGCCGTGCAGTAAATGTCTTGGAGCAACTCCATACACAAGACTCGGTAAATCCGAATGTTGGGTATCTTCTTGGGGTCTCGCTGGTAATAGTTGGAAAGGATGCTGAAAGAGCAGTTAAACTGTTTGAACAGGCAGACAAAAACTTCGCGCAGCTATGGGATAACCCGGGAGTTGGCCCGCCAGAACACCTGTACTATTATATGATTCTGGCCTACTGTAGAAGTGGGGATTGCATTAGCGCAAAAGCAAGTTTGGCTAGGCTAGAAGAAGCATTTGCTACAGGCGATGAGTTTCTTACCGAAGACAAGTACTATTTAATAGACGGTAGAAAGTGGGCCAATCTCTGTAAAGAGCCCACAATGCGTTTGCTAGAGGTGCCAGAACGATTGGTGAAACCAGACCTAAGGGTGAAAACGCAACCTCACAAGTTCAGCACATATTCAACGTTGTACGGGGTGCAAGTTGCTGCGCTATTAGAGCCGCAAATGACTCGAAAGTTTGATGGACTCAAGAACGTTGAGGTTTATGTAGATATGAGAGGCGTCTATCGTTACGTAATCGGGAATTTTGTTTTTAAATCTCAAGCAAACAAAATGCTGGAGGTGGTGAAGAATGCAGGTTATGTCGATGCCTTTGTAGTGAACATTACCGATGAAGAACGGTTCCCGATGGAGGTAGTTGCATTAGATCAGAAATCGCCCAAGTCTCAGATTAGGGGAGATGTTGAGTATAAAATACAATTGGCAGCTTTTAAAGAATCGATGCCAGAAGAGTCTGCTAGGTATTACTTAATGCTAGATAGTATTTCAGAAATCAATCTTGATGAACTGACTTTGCTAACTGTTGGTAATTATAAGAGCTACGGGAAGGCCATTGAGCGTAGAACCGAGTTACATCAAATGGGGTTTAAAGATGCCTTTATTGTTGCGTTTAATGAAGGCCGAAAAGTGTCTATTGATGATGCTCGACAGTATTTAAGAAAACCTGAGAATTGAGGAATTTTAATATGAATGCTAGAAATGTCGGCTGATTGAAACCTTCGGCATGGTTCTAGAGTATCTTCGCATCAAACAAAAAACTATATCATGAAAAACTTTGGACTAACATTATTGATGTTGTTGTTCGTTGGAGTTGGATCTTCAATGGCTCAAGACAAGAAAGCTGCTGATGCTGATGCAAAAGCAAGTACGAAAACCGAAATGAAAGCTGAGACAAAAGCAGATGCTCATAAGTGCGCTGCTGGTAGTTCAAAAGCTTGTTGTGCTAAAAAAGGAGATGCTAAAGCAAGTGCTTCAGACAAGAAGGCATGTACTGGAGAAAAAAAGGCTTGTGCAGAAGGATGCACTAAAGCTTGTTGCACAGCAGATGCTGGCAAAGCCAAAAAAGAGGAACATAAGCATGATTCTCATGATGGGCATTCTCACCCTCACTAAGCAAACAAACTAACTAAGTCTGTTTTAGACTTGTTAAACGTAAAAAAGCGCCATTCCAATTATTGGAATGGCGCTTTTTAGTTTGCACTACTAAGCTTTTAGTTGCACTCGTATCCAGCACTTTCAAGCGCTAAAATTTGCGCATCGTAAAGTTGTGGGCTACCGTAGTCATCTCTACACACTTCTGTTTCTACCGTTTGAGAAGGAACAGTGCATGTTTGGCATTTTTTACAAGCAACAGTTGACATGGTTACACCTGCCAATAATGCGAAAAGGAACAATTTAGATTTCATGTTTTAGGGTTTTAATTGGTTTGCAACAATATACAATTATATGAAATTGAACCTACGAAATACTACGTAAATCCGATTAGATTACATTCAAACTAACAGCGTTTAACTAGCTAATTCCCTCTTCTGCTCTTAACTGATCAGATGTTTTGCTTCGTCCATCATGACTCCAACCTGGCGCCATAAAAATGTAGCCCAATTTGGTTTTTAGGCTAGGAGCCGATTTAACGTCTTTCCAGATGTTATGAAATTCATGAAAAGCAATCTTAAACAGGTTGTAAGTTTTAATGTTGGATGTAATCCCATAAACTACCGGGTCTGCTACTTCTTCCTTTTGGAAGGTTCCAAACATTCTATCCCAAATAATTAGAATTCCAGCATGGTTACGGTCTAAATATCGCGTGTTACTGGCGTGATGAACACGATGATGAGAAGGCGTATTCATAACCAACTCTAACGGCCCAAGAGATTTTATCGTTTTTGTGTGTACCCAAAACTGATAGATAAGGCTGATGCCCATCATGGTAAAAATCATCACAGGTTCAAACCCAATTATTGGAAGCCAAAGCCAAAAAGTGTATTTGTAGAACAACTCTGTCCAACTTTGTCTAAGCGCAACAGCCAAATTGTAATTCTCGGAAGAATGGTGGTTTATATGGGCCGCCCATAGAATTCTAATGTGGTGGCTTAGCCGATGATGCCAGTAAAATGAAAAGTCATCGGCAAAGAAAAGAAGAACCCATGCCCACCATTCAAAACCTATATCGAATATGGCAAATTGATGCAGGAAAAGGAAAAGGGCAAACCCTACGAACTTTACTCCAATACCAAGAATTAGAGACCCAATTCCCATGCTAATGCTGGCTAAGCTATCTAGAGGTTCATGAACGTTAAGGTTCTGCCTGTAGCTTAAAAAGATTTCGAGAAGAATGAGAAAAGTAAATCCTGGTATGAAGTAAACGGTTACATCTTCACCTAAATCTTCGTACCTAAGGTTGCTTAATATTTCCGTTAAACTTTGCATGACTGAACTCAAAGTTAACGGCTAAAGCCATTCGAAAAATGACTTTTAACCTTCGTCAGAAAATTTTTGGTTTTTCTCGTTGTCAACAGGAGGGAAGAGTGGTGTGTAAATAGACTCACCACCATCTACGGCCATGGTAATTCCTGTAATAAACGAAGCCCCAGGAGAAGCTAGAAAAACTACTGCTGCAGCAATTTCTGCTTCAGTTCCAAGACGGAAGGTCTGGTTGTTTTTGCCGTAAGCCATCACCATTTCTTGGAATTGAGGCGCATAACTATTTAAGCCACTAGACTTTATGGTTCCGGGAGCAATGCTGTTAATTCTAACTCCGTTTCTTCCCCATTCGTTAGCTAACGTTTTGGTCATATTCTCAACGCCAGCTCTAGCAGCCGCAGAGTGCACCATCATTGGAAAACCATTTCGGTTATCCATTAAAATGTTAACCACAGAGCCTCCGTTTTTGGCCATTGATGCCGAGTAAGCCGCTTGCGTAAGAAAGAACGTTCCCGTTAGGTTGGTTTCAACAACCGCGTGCCAACCTTTTCTGTTTATCAATTCGGCTGGAGATGGAAATTGTCCGCCTCCGTTGTTTACCAGAATATCAATGGATCCGTGTTCTTTAACAATTGAATCAACGCAAGTTTTGATGCTTTCTTCATCTCGGATATTGCACTCTAAAGCAATAGCGTTGGAGCCATCGGCAACAAGTGTTTTTAGACCAGCATTTAGCTTATCCATTGAGCGGCTGGCAATAACAACTTTGGCACCAAGCATCCCAAATTCTCGGGCAATTCGTAGTCCAATTCCAGTTCCGCCACCAGTTATTAAGGCAACTTTTCCTTCAAATAAATTGGATTTGTAAATGGAGTTAATCATTATTCCTGACGTTCGTAAGCGCCTAAATCTGGTGCTGAACCAAATGGTCTAGAGTTGCCCAAAACATCGGTTCCAAGTATTCCAAAATCTACATTGGTTATGCTGATGTCTCCAGCATCAAAAGCTGCAGAAATAGACGAATCAAGCGCAAACATTTCTTCCGATGGTTCCACAAATTCTGGATTCTCATTGTAAGTTATGTGGTGAAATTCAGCAAGATTGCTCACATCCACGCCCTCATCATCATTCAAATCAATGCGCATTAAGCAATGGTCAAACTCAAAGTTGAAATTAGAAGCATTGTTCCTGTCAATGCCAACTTCAGTTAGATTGTTTCCGTAAACGATGCAGTTGCCAAAGTAAGCGCGGATTAAATCGTAGGTAAATGTGCTCCCATCAGCCTCAACATAATTGTTTAGCAAAACGGCAGGAGTTTGACGGTTTCC
>JBMYXX010000263.1:0-4217 GCA_049608805.1 Flavobacteriales bacterium
TGCAGACCAACCCCGCTCAGATTTCAAGTCGATGTTTGGTAAAACTTTAATCGGTCCTAGGCTGGCATCTATGTACTTCTCTCCTAAACTTGGAAAGCGAAATGATTGCCCGAAAGACGCTCTTATGTTTGTCTTTTTTGCAACCTTGAAATTGGCACCTGCCCTAATAATTGGTAGTGTTGTTTCTGTTCCCAACGTAACCACTTCATTCCACTCATTTCTAATTCCAACCAGTAGAGAAATTCTATCTATAAAGGTTTTCTCAAGCTGCGCATAAACCGATGGATTATGTGTAATGATGTTCCCAGCATCCTCATAAAGTGTACTAAAACTCCATATATACTGATATTGAATACCTGCCGTTAACCTAAACTTGTATTTAAACTCATTTTGAAAACGATAATCAAAGAACATTACGTTAGAAGCCGAAGGATCTTCCCAATCATCATTCCTTCTTTCTACTCTATAGTACCTAGCTTTAAGTGAGTGCATTCCTGCCTTTTCACTAGAATACTGAATCCAGGGATCAACGTTTACAAACGCGTATTTATCTGTAGAAGACGTGCCTTCAAGCGGCTTGTACGCTCCATCCAAGTTATTGGACCAAAGAATAAATCTACCACTTTGTTGATACTGACCTGAACCATTTAAACCATAGGCAAGCCCTTTTACTTTTTTACTACGAACACGCGTTTTAAAATTTGCCCTAAACGCTTGTCTGTGCCCTCGTTCTAAATATGTCAAGTCAGAACTACCATGAGCTCCTACCACCACATCTACATTTTTAACCTTTTGGCGGTGAGAGAAGAAAGCCCCGGTAAATGTTGGGCTAATCGATTTGTCCCACCAACGGGCCTCTTCGACCTTCGGATTGGTATATATCCCTTGATATATTCTGAAAGTAGTTTCTGGTTTCTCCTTAGCCCAACCTGTTCTTACATGAATTACTCCGTTCATTGCTCCAGAGCCATATAGTCCACTTGATGCTCCTTTTACAACCTCAATTTGTTCCACCGTTTCCATTGGAATAGCACTCCATTGAATGTCTTTTAAATCGCCAGTTAGCAATGGCAAATCATCGATTACAAGTTGCACTCTACTTCCAACACCATAACTATAACCACCGCCACCTCTAATAGAAGCTTGGCCATCTAAGATTGTAACTCCAGGCACTTTACCAACGGCTGCCTTCAAGTCTGGAGAAGCAGTGTTCTCAATTAGGTACTCCTGAACCACATCAACAGTAACCATCTCTTCGCTTACTTTCTTCTCAAACTGACTACCAGTTACTACAACAAGGTCGAGGGTTGTACTTTCGGTTGTCATTCCCATGTCTAGTTTCAAAGTTTCGCCAGCTTTTAACGATACCTTCTTCTCAACTAGCTCGTAACCGATAAACTTGAAACTGATGGTATGATCTCCCTCCGACAGTTTTAATGTATAATCGCCATCAAGATTAGAAGACGCTCCTATACTTTCCTGGTTGAAGATATTTACGCCTATTAGCGTTTCACCAGTTGCTTTATCCTTAATCTTTCCAGAAATTGTTTGAGCTGAAGCTAGGTTTGAACCTGCTGTAAGCACAAAAATCAATACTAATCCGATCAGCCTCATTTAAACACGTTTTATGGGCGCAATTTAGGAATACACCAACAAGCGTAAATTGACCAATTCGACTTTTTATGAACCAACTTTGGTCAATAAAGTGATGCTTCAAACCATACACTTCACATACTTTTTTGAGCACTATGGTCGTTTGAAAAAAAATGTAGCTTTGCACGCATACCAAAAAACTGACCTTTTAGTACACTTTTTCAATGAGCAAATCAGGTAAAAACATTGGTGATTACATTATCCCTGTAGCACTTATTCTATTTGGCCTTGCGGTCGTTTTTTCTGCCACAGTTGGCAGACAAAACGGATTTTGGCTTCTCGGTGGAGGACTTATCTTATTAGTTGGGCTTTTTGCCTTGCTTCTAAAATTGGAAGTCCTTAATAATGCCATTCAAAAGGTGATGTTTTTTGTATTCATCCCGCTTGTAGTGGTTACTGGATACTTCGCTTACCGTTCTATTCAAGCTCCAATTGAATTCAATCAGGAGAAGAAAAAACGTTTTGCCAAGGTTGAAGAAAACCTAAAAACTATTAGAGACTGGCAGCTTGCTTACAAGTCTGTTTACCGTAGCTATAGTAACAATTTTGATACGCTAATCACTTTCGTTGACACCGATTCTTTCCCGGTAATTAAGGCGTTCGGAACGGTACCTGACACATTAACTGAACAACAAGCAGTTGATATGGGATTGGTAACAAGAGACACGATTAGAGTAAGCGTTAGAGATTCACTTTTCAAGTCTGGTGGAGACATAAATGACGTTAGGATTATTCCTTATAGCAAGAGCCAAGAATTTAAGTTAGATGCTGGGTTCATTGAAAAAGGACAAGTGCAGGTTCCTGTATTTGAAGCCTTTGCTCAGAACTCTTACGTTTTTGAAGGAATTGAACCAGAATATTATGACCCTAGCAAAGGGCTTAAGGTTGGTTCCATGACCGAGCCTTCTACAAGTGGAAACTGGGAGTAAAATTTCGCCTACCAATTCCTTAATTAAGAAAGATCTTTACTTAGGGCCTGACAATCAACAAGATTCGTCAGGGCCTAATCAAACTTGCTTTGTCAATATTGCGAGAAATGGTTTGCAAATCCTTAAACGTGATGCTGCGTTCAAGGCCAATGAATTTACATCTTACAAATTCCCATATAGCTTAGATAACACTAGGTGGCTAGGATATGTAAAATCAGTTATTGAGACAGACGAGTTCGCCTCATTAACATCCAATTCACAAACCGTTTATTCTATTGAAGACAGCAAAGTTATGCTAGTACCACAAGCACTTTTCACTAAAGAGGCTAGCAAAACCAATTTTGAATTTCTTTTTGGAGACTGTTCTCAGTTTGAATTAGAGACTTCCGAAATTCAATCTTTAGATGCAGTAGCTATTTATGGCATACCCTCTACTCTATCGCAAATAGTTGCGTCTCCTGTAAAAAGCGCATTTGTGAGTTGGTTAGGTTTAACCAACGACACATTTCAACCATCAGTTAAGTGCCACATTGAGAAAAACCAGGTTGCTCTTACAATTACTAAAAACGATAAGCTGCTATTCTCAAACTGGTTTGATTATCAAAAAGCTGAAGACGTTCTATATTTCTTTATGGCAACATTAGAAACACAGAAAGTTCTTCATTCAGAAGTTGAATTAACACTTTCTGGAGAGGTAAAAAAAGGAGACGAAATTCACACCTCCCTTACCAAATTCATCTCAAAAGTCAGTTTTGCAGTCAGACCTAAAAACCTGAACTACGCATACTCGTTCAGAGAACTACCCGAACATAAGTTTCCATTCATTTTTGCTGCAGCATGCGAATAATAAGCGGTTATCATAAAGGTCGGACGATTAGAGCACCAAAAAATCTTCCTGTTAGACCAACAACAGATATGGCCAAAGAAGGATTGTTCAATATCCTGAATAATTGGGTTGATTTTGAAGATTTAGATGTGTTAGACCTATTCTGCGGAACAGGCAACATCAGTTTTGAGTTTGCTAGCAGGGGTGCATTCGCTATTACCAGCGTTGATTCCAACTCAAAATGCGCAGCATTTGTAAAATCTACCTACGGAGATTTGAATTACGATGCTGGAACGGTAATAAAAGCTGATGCGCTCAAGTTTGCAGAATCGTCAAAAAAGAAATGGGGTCTCATTTTTGCCGATCCGCCATACGATTACAACAATTACCCAGAACTAGCAACAGCAATTCTTGAAGGTCCGCTGCTTACGCAGGATGGAGTTCTCATCATAGAGCATCCAGCAGAAATTGATTTTAGTGATTACAAGCAGCACACCCAAACACGTAAATACGGGCGTGTACATTTTAGCTTTTTCGAGCTAGAAGCGTAAAAAGTAATCCTTCGTCAATTCCTTGTATTCGTCAGAATAATCATGGCGGCTTGCTGATTTCTCAATAAAGAAATCGCTTTGCTTTGGCTCTCCGGAAATCTCCTTGGTAAACAAAACCATTAACCGAATTACCGGGTAGCCTGGCTGCGGATAAACATTCACTATTTGCTTCGCGAAGAAGCCCTCTGCTTTAGCTGCTTTAAAAAACACATCATATTCCGTTTGAGGAAAAACAACCGCGAAACGGCCGTCTGTTTT
>JBMYXX010000264.1:0-4185 GCA_049608805.1 Flavobacteriales bacterium
AGAAAAATCCGCAAACGAGAAGAAATACCGCAAATCATGAGCCTACAAAAAGAAGTTTTTACTTCTGATGTTTTGACTCTTGTTGCGGCAAGCAATTCACTAATACCACGTCCGTCTGATTGGAAAGAAAACGTACAAATTTCTGGCTTTCTAAATCTGCCAATTGAGAATAATTCACACGAAATTCCGCAGGAATTGGAAGACTTTCTTGCAAACGGAGAACCACCCGTTTACATGACATTTGGTTCATGCATGCAGTACGATTTAGAACGTTCTACAAGGCTTTTAGTAAAAGCCGCCAAACTTTCTGGCAAACGAGCAATCATCCAATCGGATTGGAACAACCTGAATATTGAGACGGATTCTTGCATTTACAAAATTGGCCAAGCACCTCACAGTCAAATCTTTCCGAGATGCAGTTCAATATTGCATCATGGTGGTGCTGGAACAACTCAAGCAACCTTACTTGCTGGCAAACCATCTATTGTAATCCCGCATGGATTTGACCAAACTTATTGGGGCAAGCATTTGTTTGACCAAGGCGTAGCGGCTATCCCAATCCCACGGAAAGAAGCTACTCCGCATGAAATTGCTGGAGAAATAAAATGGCTTGCTACGGCTGAACATATTCAGCAAAAAGCTAAAGAAATTGGCTCAGAAATGTCGGCTGAAAATGGTGTAAATCAAGCGATTAAACTTCTGCGTCAATCACATCTGGTTTAATCCAACACCATCATTTCCGAACGTAATTGGATTTTCATTTTCACGGTCTGTATGAGTTGAGCCATTTTCCAAATTGAGAACTCCTCTCGGGCAAACCGTGGAGCAAACACCACAACCAACACAAGATGCTCTTACGATATTCTCACCTCGCTGAGCGTAAGATTGCACATCAATTCCCATTTCGCAATATGTGCTACAATTACCGCAACTAATGCACTGACCACCGTTTGTTGTAATTCTGAAACGAGAGAAATACTTCTGTAATAAGCCAAGATATGCAGCCATCGGGCAACCAAATCGGCACCAAACTCTTGTACCGAGTAATGGATAAAAACCAACTCCTATAACTCCCGCAAACGCTTGACCAATAAAGAAGGCGTAGCCTTTGGTAAGCTGATGGGAGAAATCACCAAAAATGCCGCCAACCAAGTATGAATTGACCCAAAGAAGAATGGTAAGTAGCGTGATGAATAACAGCACCGAATAAATCATCCACCGCTCTATTTTCCAAGCATTAAGACTTTTATCTGAGAGTTGTCGGAACGGGTCTCCAGCTGTATTTGCCAATCCTCCACAACCGCAAACCCAGCTACAATACCAGCGCTTTCCGAAGAAATACGTGAGAATTGGCGTGGCAACAAACGTGAGGACAGCAGATATAATCAGCATCCACAATCCGAGTGTTCCACCTGATAGCAAACCGTTAACGGAATCTGGCCAGAGCATATCATAATCTAGCGGCCAGAAATAACTGAAGTAGTATTCTGGTTGGCTCATGCTCTTCAGGAACTGCGGAATTAAGAATGCAAAGCCAAGCTGAAAAAACATGATTGAGCATGTTCTCACAATCTGATAATTGGAATGACGGTACTTCAAAATTGCCCTCGCACCCATAATCAGAATAGAAACTGTGTAAATGAATGAGTACAAAAACCACTGGTTAGGCCGTTGCCCGAACAGTCCCATACTTACAGGTTCTAGCATTGTTACCAACGCAGAATTATTCCAAAATTCGGATGAACCCCAATAAAGGAGGATGTAAAACCCAGTGAGAAAAACACCAAATGCCCAACCTAGAATTCCACGGCTTGTAAGGCTAGAATTAAAAATGTGGTTGTTCTGAATTCCTGCTGGCCTGTTTAGGAATGTGCGCACCATGTAAATTGTAAGACCAAGAAAGGAGCCCACAATTCCTGTCCAGAAATAGAAGCTTGGGTCATTTTTAGCGGGTCCTGTGGCCCCAACAATTATTGAAAGGAAGGCCAAGGAAGTTATCGCAACGCCTACTTTCTGAACTAAATCTAGCCCCGGTGCATGCGGATTAACCAACGATATGCTGAATCCTTCTTTGCTCATGCTTTAACCGATTGAAAATGAGATTGAACTTCTTTTTCAAACTTTTTGAAAAACTCAGGGTCGAAATTGGCTTTGCCTAAATTCAGAACAACTTCATCTAGTGTGGCGTCATTTCTCAACCAATTGTCACACACCTTGTGTCTTAGTCTAACTCCGAAAGCGTTGAATCCCCTAACGGTTCTTGTCTGTTTGTTGAACACGATTCGAATGCACCTTAATGCATCATCAGACTCCCAGTAAAATGTATCCTCATCATCCTGCAATTTTGCAGATACGTATCCGTAAGTCTGATATTCGATATCGAAGAACTTGGCGCTATTGAACCAAATTCCAGGGTTATAATCGGTTGGTTTATCGCAAATTGTTGCAGCAACCGTTTCTCCCATCATTTTCCCTGTGTACCAAACTGGCTCAATGGCTCGTCTGTTTTTAACTGGATTTCGCAATTGGGCACAATCTCCAAGCGCATAAATATTTGAGTAGTTCGATTTCAGTTTTTCATCAACCAAAACGCCTCTATCTAATTCAATTCCTGAATCTTTTAGGAAACTGACATTGGGATGAACACCAACCGTTAAGCCAACAAATTGGCATTCAATCTTCTCGCCATCTCCAGTTGTAATCGAACTTACTATTCCGTTTTCATCAGCATGAATTTCTTTCAATTCCGTGCTTAATCTTAAATCAACATGATGAGATTTGATATGCTTATTTATCAATTCAGACTCCTCTGCTGGAAGCACATTATCCCAAAAACTTTCTTCTCGAACCAAGAACGTTACCGGGATTTGGCGTGACAACAGCATCTCAACCATTTCAATTCCAATGAGTCCACCGCCAACGACCACCGCATGCGAAATACCTTTCGTATTTGCTTCCATGCTTTCCAAATCTTGATAGCTATACAGGCCTTGCACGCCAATTGAATCTTGCCCTGGCCAACCAAATTTATTGGAAGATGAGCCTGTGGCTAGAATCAAATCGTCATACATCAACGACTCTCCAGAGTCTAGCAAAATCGAATTAGAATCTGGATTTACCTTCGAAACGTAGGCACGTTTCAACTCGATTCTATTCTTTTCCCAAAACCAATCTTCGTATGGCTTGGTATGTTCAAATTTCATGTGTCCCATGTAAATATACATGAGCGCGGTGCGCGAAAAGAAGTAATCTGTTTCGGCAGATACAACCGTAATTCTATGGTCGCTACGTTTCCGAATATGCCGAGCCGCAGTGATGCCAGAAACGCCATTTCCAATTATTACTATGTGTTTCTGGGTGCTCATTAACTTTTGTAAAGCAATCTTTATGCTGCAAGTTTGGCTGTCTTCTTACCGACCTGCACTACTATTGTCCGAGAATGAGTTGAAATTCACTCACAACTATTCCATCCTCATCAGCATAAACAAACTGACCCGGCTTAAAATCTACGCCAGCAAAACGGACGTTAATATTTTCTTGTCCTTCGTTTCGTTTAATGCTCTTGGTAGGATTGGTGTTCAGCGCCTTCATCCCAATTTCCATCTCAGCAATCAGCTTTGAATCTCTAATGCACCCATTCACAATTACTCCTCGCCAATTATTCTTGATGGCTAACGCGGCAATATTGTCTCCAACCAAAGCGCAACGCAAAGAACCACCACCATCTACAACCAACACTTTTCCTGTTCCATCTTTTTCTAAAGCAGACCTAACAAGCGTGTTGTCTTCAAAAATCTTGAGTGTGTGTATTTCTCCTTCAAAACACGGATTGCCACCGAAATCCCTAAAAATGGGCTCAGCTACTTGAAGTTTATCAATGTGCTCATCGCACAAATCTGCGGTTGCATGTTGCATATAAAACCATTTGGTGAACGGTTGAAAATAGGTAATTTGAGCACCGATGAAGAACTCATTCAGAATTATTCTTACAAGTGTATTGTTGATAGGATTTTTGCAAAACGCATTAGCGCAAAAAGACTCCACGGCATTTGACAACAAACTGGGCGTTGACAATTCCTACACGGGCTTGTCTTACCTAGAAAGTGCGGTTTATGGTTTCCATATTACCTACACAATGAAGCATCACGCAGTAGCTCTTGGAGCCCATATTGCGTATCAAGATTT
>JBMYXX010000265.1:0-4183 GCA_049608805.1 Flavobacteriales bacterium
GAAGTTTTTGAAAGCGTTGCAGGAATTGAGATTGAGAATTCTCGTCATTGTTTAGTGGAAAGCAATTACACGCACGATAACACAGGGGGAATCTTGGCTTTTATCACACCTGGCCTTCCAATTAAAACCTGTTATGATGTGATTATTCGTGACAATTTTGTAGTGAACAACAACCACGAGAACTTCGGAAAACCGGGTGCCATTATTTCACTTCTTCCGGTAGGAACGGGAATAATTGTAATGGCCGCAGATGATGTGATAATTGAGAACAACATCATCACCGGAAACGACAATACAGGCATCGCCATTACTGATTTAAGCTTCGGCTCTCAGTTATCGAAAGACCCCGAAAGTGAGCCAAACCCAGACCGTGTAGTGATTTTGGATAACGTGATGTACAACAACGGAAACAATCCTGTTGACGACATTAAAGTGGCCATGGCTACACAACTTGACGATAAAGGTCCAGACATCCTTGCAAATGGTGGCGGAGTTGGAAGCTGTATTCGTAATCGAGATATGTACAGAACATTCGGTATCGATGGCTACGCTTCCTGCGAATTGGAAAGCACGGATGATGTAAAATCTTACCTACTAAGCGAACCTGTTGCGCCTCGCGAAATAGACAAAGAGGAGAAAGGTAAAATGGCTTTTTATGGCGTTTGTTCTGGCTGCCATGCGTACGATGTGCGCATGATTGGGCCTCCAACCCAAGTAATTCAGGCGTTGTACAAAGACAACCCGCAGGGCATTGCAGATTACATTGCCAATCCTGTTAGAAAGCGCGAAGATTATGATGAAATGCCTCCGCAGAACTACCTAACGGAAGAAACGCGTTTGGCGGTTGCGGAATACATGCTATCCATTAATAAATAGTTCTGAATCCGTTATCTTTCGAAAGTGAAACTGCTTCATAAATACTCCGAGCAAATAGCGGTAATCTGCGCAAAGTATCATGTTGCCGAAATGGCAGCTTTTGGTTCTGTTGTTCGTGGGGAACTTAATGCCGAAAGCGACATAGATTTAGTTGTGAAATTTGGACAAGTTAGCTTGGACGATTACGCTGACAACTACTTTGATTTGTGCGATGCGCTAGAAGAATTGTTAAATCGCAAGGTTGATTTGGTGGTGGACAAAGCGGTGAAAAACCCTTATTTCAGAGAGGAACTCGATGAGACAAAAGAACTCTTGTTTGCCGCATGAATAAGGAGCGGCACAAGAAAAAGCTTCTTGCTGATATTCTTCAAGCCATCGAAGAAATTGACTTGTTTTTTGAGGGTTCGAGAAATTTTGAAACATACCAATCTGATTTAAAGCTTCGGAAAGCCGTAGAACGCGAACTGGAAATTATTGGCGAGGCTATGAACCGCTTGTTGGAGTTAGATTCTGAGGTTCAAATTACAGACGCTAGAAAAGTGGTTAACCTTAGAAACCGAATCATACACGGGTATGATAAAGTCGTGGACGAGGTGATTTGGGGAGTGCTTTCTAAGCATTTACCAACCTTAAAAACCGAGGTGGTTCAATTACTAAAGCAATGAAAGGAAAAACAGTAGTTATTACTGGCGGAAACGCTGGAATTGGAAAGGCCACCGCCATTTCATTAGCGAAAAAAGGTGCTCAGATTGTATTCACGTCTCGTTCTGAAGACAAAGCCAAAGCAGCCCTTGCTGAGATAAAATCAGCTTCTGGAAATGAAAAACTGAGTTATGTTTTGGTTGATTTGAACTCTCAAGCATCTGTCAGGAAAGCGGCTGAAGAACTAAAAACCAAGTGCCCGAAAATTGACGTTTTAATCAACAATGCCGGATGCTACGTTTCGGAAAAGACCATCAATCAAGATGGACTGGAAATGCAGTTTGCAACAAACCATATCGGTCATTTTTTACTGACCAATTTGCTGCTTGATAACGTGAAAGCAGCGGACAAATCACGTATCGTCAACTTAGCTTCTATAGCACATAAGTTTACTCGGGAGCTGGACTTTGATGACCTCAATTATGAGAAAAAAGAATATGGTGGCTGGGATTCCTATTCGCGAAGCAAATTCTGCAACATTCTTTTCACCAACGAACTTGCCAAGCGACTAGAAGGGACTGGAATTACAGCCAATGCTGTTCATCCCGGAGGAGTTAGAACAGAAATAGCTGAGAAGAACGCTAATTGGTTCACCAAGCTAGGTTGGATTGTGATGAAACCATTCATGATTACGGTTGAGAAAGGAGCAGCAACTTCAATTTACCTTGCCTCATCTCCAAAAGTTGAAGGAGAATCTGGCGGGTATTGGGTGAAAAGTAAAAAGCACTTTAGCAACAGACCCTCTCAGGACCCAGAATTAGCCAAAGCACTTTGGAAAAAGAGTGAGGAGCTGGTTGGACAAGAGTTTTCGTTTTAGTCATGCTGTCCGCCTCAGGCGGATTCGGCACCCATCCAATTAACCCTTCGTTTTTAAAGGCTTTCACTGATTAACTTGTCAACTTTATCAACTCCGTAAACTAAAACATGGCTACAATCGGAACTCCGTGGAAACGGCTTGAAAAGAGATCTGGATATGATGCGGTAATTATTGGTTCTGGGCTTGGCTCCATGACTTGTGGTGCGCTTTTGGCCAAAGCCGGAAAGAAGGTTTTACTTCTCGAAAAGCATTACGTGGCTGGTGGATTCACACACGTTTTCAAGCGTAAGGAGTACGAATGGGATGTTGGAATCCATTACGTGGGAGATGTCCATAAGGACTTCACGTTTATGAGCATTCTGTTCGATTACATCACAGATTACAAGCTGAAATGGCAAGAAATGGACGAGGTGTATGACCGCGTTGTTCTTGGAGAAAACGTTTACGATTTCAAAACTGGAAAAGAGAATTTCATTGAGATGCTCTACGAGCGATTTCCTGGAGAAGAAAACGCCATTGATGAATACATCAAAGCGGTTTATTCTGCTACTAGCTCTAACAGAAAGTTCTTTCAAGAGCGAGCTTTACCAACGGTTTTAAGCAAGCTTATAGGTGGCTTTTGGACCAAGAACTACTACACCTGGTCTGATAGAACCACCAAAGATGTTCTAGACAGTTTAACGGATAACGAAGAGCTAAAAGGCGTGTTGGCCGGTCAGTATGGCGACCACGGTTTACCTCCTGGCGAAAGTAGTTTTGCTATTCAATCGGTTGTAAATAAGCATTACTGGAAAGGTGGAGCTTTTCCTGTTGGCGGCTGTCAACGAATTGCAGAAACCATTATTCCCGTAATTGAAAAAGCTGGAGGGGCAGTTGCCGTTAGAGCTGGAGTTGAGACGGTAATCGTAGAAAAAGGCAAAGCCACAGGCGTTTTAATGGAAGATGGAACTACCATTGAAGCCCCAATGATTATTAGCGGTGCTGGATATCTGAATTCATTCGGAAATCTTTTAGAAACTGACGTTCAGAAAGCAATTGGATTCAGTCCGAACAAAGGTGTGCCACCATCTACTTCTCACATTTGTCTATACATAGGTTTGAAGCACAACCTTCGCGAGCTCGGAATCGGAAATACTAACTATTGGGTTTACCCGCACAATGACCACGACCGTGGCGTTAAAGAATACTTGGAAGACCCATCTAAACCGTTCCCCGTTACGTACATCTCTTTCCCTTCGCTTAAAGACCCAGAATGGGATGAGCGCTATGCTGGAAAAAGCACCATCGAAATGATTACGCTGGCGCCTTACGAGTGGTTTGAAAAATGGGAAGACGAGCGTTGGAAACACCGTGGTGATGAGTACGAAGCGTACAAAGAAGAGCTATCACAGCGATTGCTGAAAGAGCTTTACAAGCAGTTCCCGCAGTTGGAAGGAAAGATTGATTATTACGAACTTTCCACGCCACTTTCAACCAAACATTTTGTGCATTACGACAAAGGAGAAATCTATGGTTTAGACCATACTCCAGAACGCTTCAGAATGCCTGAATTGAGACCAAAAACGTCTATTAAAAACTACTATTTAACGGGACAGGATATCGTTACTGTTGGGATTGGCGGAGCGCTGATGAGCGGTGTGCTGACTGCGGCTCATGTGACCAAAAACTTCTGGATGATTGACCGAATAGTTGATAAAGTGTTGAAGGATAGAGAACAGAATAAAGCGACAACAACCTAATAGAGAACAAAATGAAAAAATTACTCCCATTTCTTTTAATCGGTTTAGT
>JBMYXX010000266.1:0-4170 GCA_049608805.1 Flavobacteriales bacterium
CCGTCTTCTTCAGATACTTGCACAGAATCGTACCGATTGAAGTAAAGTTGACCAAATGCATTGGTGGTTAAAAGGAGTAGAAAAAACGGAAGTAAGATTCTCATACGAAGAAATTGGCTTTGTATCTAAGACAAATGTACATTCAAAAGGTTGCTAAAAACTGTCAGATTTGACTATAAATTATCGCCAAAAATTAACCCGAAATACTGTATTGCTATTGACTGCGTGTTCTTCTATATTTGCACGCTCGAAAATTGAGAGGTATAACTATACACATTAATAATGCAGAATAAAGGCGCTATAAGAGTTTTCGCCATCCTACTCGCCCTGGTATGTCTTTACCAATTGTCATTTACCGTTGCTACTCGCATGGCCGAGAAGACGTATGAGGAAATGGCTGAAACGGATCAGAAAGAAGCTGACGAGTATCTTGAGGAATACCGATATAACATGGGTATTGCTGAGTTTACTTACCTAGAGTGTAAGGCCAAAGAGTTGAATCTTGGTCTTGACCTTAAAGGAGGGATGAACGTAACGCTTGAGATTTCCGTTCAGGAAATGATTAAGTCATTGGCAAACAATAGTTCAGATTCAACTTTTAACCAAGCAATTAGAAATGCTGTTCTGAGACAAACTGATGCTCAGGAAGATTTCGTAACGCTATTTGGTGAGGAGTTTGAAAGACTTGATCCAAACGCAAGATTGGCATCTCCAAAAATCTTTGGTTACACACTTAAAGAGAAAATTGAGGGAGACGCTACAAACGCGGAGGTACTAGAGGTTATTAAGGCTGAAAAAGAAGCAGCAATTGACCAGGCTTTCGAAGTACTTAGAACTCGTATTGATAAGTTTGGTGTAACTCAGCCTAATATTCAAAGGCTAGAAGGTAGCGACCGTATTTTGGTTGAATTGCCAGGTGTTAAGGAGCCTGAGCGTGTTAGAAAATTGCTTCAAGGAACTGCTCAGTTAGAGTTCTGGGAAACTTACGACAACCAGGAGGTTTACGGTTACCTAGCAGAAGCGAATAAGGTAATTGCTGATTACGAAGCTGCTAAAACTGGTACTGTTTCTACAGATACAGTTGTAGAAGCTGCGATTGAAGGTGATGTTGAAGATCCACTTGCGGCAATTGATGCTGCTGAGCTTGATTCTACTGATGGAGATATTCTAAGTGAAATTGGAGGTGAAGAACCAAACGATTCAGTTAGTCAGTCTCTTACAGATGAAGAGTTCGCTGCAAGCAGTCCACTTTGGTCTGTTCTTTCGCCAGCTGCATCTCAAGAAGGATTGTTTAGAGGTCCTATTGTTGGTTATTGCGCAGTTAAGGATACAGCTAAGGTGAATGAGTACTTGGCAATGGATCGAGTAAAGTCAATCTTCCCAAGAGATTTAAGATTCTACTGGACAGTTAAGCCGGTAGATGTTGAGGATCCAGCTCGTGTTCATCAGTTAATTGCAATTAAAGTAACAAGCAGAGATGGTGTTCCGCCATTAGATGGAGCTGCTATTAAAGATGCAACTGGAGATTACGGTCAGTTTAGTTCTTATGGTGAAGTAACTATGAGAATGAATCCTGAAGGAGCTGCTGCTTGGGAGAAACTTACAGGAAGTAACGTTGATCGTGCAATTGCAATTGTTCTTGATGACTACGTTTATTCATTTCCGAACGTAAACCAGAAAATTTCTGGTGGTGTTTCTTCTATTGAAGGAGACTTTACCATCGCGGAAGCAAAAGACCTTGCAACAGTTCTTAAGGCTGGTAAGCTTCCTGCTCCTGCTACAATTGTAGAAGAAGCGGTTGTTGGACCAACACTTGGAACTGAGTCTCTAGTAAAAGGAATGGTGTCGTTCATTGGAGCGGTTCTTCTAGTACTAGTGTTTATGATTATCTATTACGGAACGGCAGGTTGGGCAGCTAACTTAGCACTGATTGCTAACGTGTTCTTCGTATTCGGAGTTCTTGCTTCTCTTGGTGCGGTTCTTACGCTTCCTGGTATTGCAGGTATCGTTCTTACAATTGGTATTTCAATTGACTCTAACGTTCTGATTTTTGAAAGAATTAGAGAAGAGTTAAATCGTGGTACTGGAATTAGGCTTGCGGTTTCTCAAGGTTATAGCGCAGCATATTCTGCAATTATCGATGCTAATGTAACATCATTACTTACAGGTATTATTCTATATGTATTTGGTTCTGGTCCAATTCAAGGATTCGCAACTACTTTAATCATCGGTATTTTCTGCTCATTGTTTGCATCTATCTTCTTAACAAGATTAATTTTTGACGGAAGATTAGATCGAAAGAAGAACATTTCTGTTGCTACCAAACTTTCTCAAGGAGCCTTCACTAAAGTGAATTTCGACTTCGTGAAGAAGAGAAAAGTTGCTTACGTTATTTCAGGAGCGGTAATCATTCTTGGTATTGCTTCTATGGGAGTTAGAGGTTTTAACTACGGAGTAGATTTCTTAGGAGGTCGTTCTTACATGGTTGAGTTTGTTGATGATGTTAATACTGAAGAAGTTGCAAACGTTCTTGGAGATTCGTTTGGTACAGCTCCAACGGTAAAAACGTTTGGTGCAAGTAACCGAGTTAAGGTTATTACAGCGCACAGAATTAGCGATGTTGGCGAAACGGTAGATAATGAAGTTGAGCAGACATTGAAAGATGGCTTGGCAAAACTTACCGATAACCCAGCAACTGTTCTGAGTTCTCAGAAAGTTGGGCCTACAATTGCAGATGATATTAAGGTTTCTGCCTTGTTGTCAATTGTGTTCTCGCTTATTGTCATCTTCCTTTATATCCTGTTAAGGTTTAAGAAATGGCAGTACAGTTTGGGTGCGGTTGTGGCCTTGTTTCACGATGTATTGTTTGTGTTGTCATTGTTCTCAATCTTCTACGGATTGGCACCATTCAGCATGGAGATTGACCAAGCGTTTATTGCTGCAATTCTAACGGTTGTTGGTTATTCAATTAACGATACCGTTGTTGTGTTTGACCGTATTAGAGAATATCAAAACGAGCATCAAGCCAAAAAGCATTCAATTATGACTGTGGCAAACAACGCATTAAACAGCGCATTGAGTAGAACGGTAATTACATCGTTAACTACGTTTATCGTATTACTAGTGTTGTTCTTGGCTGGTGGAGAGACTATTGCAGGATTCTCTTTTGCACTTCTTGCAGGTGTAGTTGTAGGAACATACTCATCAGCATTCATTGCAACTCCTATAATGTTGGAGTTTGTAAAAGATGAACCCAAGGCTGATAAAAAGAAAAAGTAAATTGAAAAGGCTCTGAGAAATCAGAGCCTTTTTACTTTTATAGCATGAATCAAGTTATTCTATTCTTGAATTTTGGTGGGGGCGAGATTATCGTTGTCTTGCTTGTGGTGCTTCTGTTTTTTGGTTCCAAGAAAATTCCTGAGCTAGCGCGAGGGTTGGGTAGAGGAATGCGAGAATTCAAAGATGCAACTAGCGGTGTGCAGCGCGAGATTGAAGAAAGCATGAAAGACACGCCAAAGCCAAAAGCCACTCCAACTCCTAAGGAAGTTGACGATAAATCGATCGGTCGGTAACGGTATTTTGTAGTTCTTATCTTGATGAAGCCCCATTTTGGGGCTTTTTTTGTGTTTAATTTCAGGTAAAATGATTTTTATTTCCAAATACCCCATAAAATTTAGGGGTGTGTTGATTAAAAGTTGAAAAATATAGTTTGAGACCTCAAGATATACAATACCTTTGCATCAGAAAGTCGTAAAACCCACTATTAAATCACATCATGAAGGTAAAACTGGAATACATTTGGCTAGATGGTTACGAGCCAACTCAAAACATGAGGTCTAAAACCAAAGTTGAGGAACACGAAAATTTTCAAGGAACATTAGAAGAGCTTGGAAACTGGTCGTTTGATGGTTCATCAACAAGACAAGCAACAGGCGATTCGTCTGATTGTCTATTGGTACCAGTAGCAATTTATCCAGACCCAATGCGTGATAACGGTTGGTTGGTAATGACCGAAGTGATGAATGCTGATGGAACGCCACATACATCAAATGCTAGGGCTACCATTGAAGATGAGGACAATGATTTCTGGTTCGGATTTGAGCAAGAATACTTCATCATGGATAGAGAAACAGAATTGCCTTTAGGGTTCCCTCGCGGAGGTTTCCCTGG
>JBMYXX010000267.1:0-4165 GCA_049608805.1 Flavobacteriales bacterium
TAGAAATTATGGCCAAAATGCCGCAACAGTTTGTGGAATAACGCATGCCAAAGGCGAGATGGTAGTTACCATGGACGATGATTTGCAAACTCCGCCAGAAGAAATCACAAAGCTGATTGAAACTCAGAAAGCAACAGATGCTGCGTTGGTTTTTGGTGTAACTGCAAAACAGAAAAATCCGTTCCTGAAAAGGTTGGGCTCGGCTATGATTAAGCGAATTTTCGATTGGGTTGATGGAGCAGATATCGGCTCTGGTTTTAGACTGATTTCTGCTGAATTGAAGGAAAAGCTTAACAAGCAAACTCACGACCAGTTGTTTCTTAATCAGGTGGTTCACTGGTACACAGATGAGATTGAAAAAGTAGAAGTAGAACACGAGAGGAGAGGAGAGGGTAAATCTGGTTATTCTTTTCTCGGGCTGAGCATAATTGCGTTAAAACTCATCTTTTTTTATACCGATTTTCCGTTGAGAGTGATGAGCATTTTAGGGATGCTAATTGCCGTAGTTTGCTTTGGATTTGGCAGCTTTTATATCTACGAGAAAGTTACCATCGGTGCCGAAGCTGGTTTTGCTTCTATCATCACCGCAATATTTTTCGCCACAGGAATTATCATGGTTTGCATGAGTATTCTTGGCGCATACATTAGCCGTATTTACGCTAACCGAATTAAGCGCCCTGTTTATTCAGTAAAAACGATTCTTTAATGCGTTTACAGCGTTACGGAATTGAGTTAGAATCTCTCAATCAGGATCACATTGAAATGATACGGCTTTGGCGAAATCAAGATTTCGTGAGAAGCAATATGCAATACCAAGAGTTGCTTTCTAGAGCCGACCAGCAAGCTTGGTTTAATGGCTTGGATGAGAGCAAGAACCTTTATTGGCTGATTCGATTTAAGGGATATTCAATTGGTTTAATCCATATTAAAAATCTGTCTGCCGATTCACTTTCTGGCGAAGCCGGAATTTTCATTGGCGAACCATCATATTTAGAGATGCCGCAGCCAATGTTGGCCATTATTTTTATGATGGAGCTTGCATTTGAGGCCATGGGAATGCAAGAACTAAAGGCAAAAATTAAGAGCGGAAATGAGCACGCAATAAATTTCAACTTGAAGCTTGGCTACCGCCTTATCCCAAATCAGCCAGCTGGCTTTCAGTACTATTCCGTCAATAAATCGGAGTTTGATGAAGCCACTATTCAACTGAGGAAAAGCGCTCAGAAAATGTATGGTGATTCAACTGGGTTTGATTCAGTCAGTTCAGATGGGCTGAAGAAAACGGTGCTAAACAGCATTTTGGCTAATCCTTACTTCAAGTCTTTTTCGCTTTAGCTTTTCGCCATCTTCTTGGTTCTAGCTTTAAAGCTAGCCTAATGGGAAAGCAAGGGTGAATTCCCCAATAGAGTAATCGATACGGTAATAGCAGTTTCCCGCCAGGCCATTTTTTGGAATCTAAATCATCCCAAATTTCAGACATGGCAGTCCAAAATTGCTGTTTGTTGTAGTCGAAATATTCTGATGGCGCTCGCCCTTTAAAAAGCTCCATTCCAATATGAAACGTAAGATGTTCGTCTGTAAAAACCTTCGGATTTTTGGCAAAGCATAAAAGGTTCTGTGCCAGCGTGATTCCAATAAAAGGTACGCCAATGCAAATGTTTGCTAACGCGAACTTTGGGTACAAACTTCTGTGAAAAACAAAGCAATCAAAACCAGGGTGTTTCATGCCAGTTTCTTCAAGCATTTCGTCTAGTTGCGATGCCGATGTAAACTTGGCAGGAATTCGCCTTCGGTTAATCATGAAAGCGTCATGACCATCATCGATAAAATCTAAAACTTGCTGATAGAAGTTGAGGTGAAGGCCAATGTCAACATTAGTAAAAATCAAATACTCCGAATCAGATTCATGGTAAGCTCTGTCCAGAATATCTGAGATAAGCGGGAGGGGCAAAGGCTTCGAGAACTCTCCCAAATTGGTGACATCTCGTTCAAGATTTTTTGTTGCAAAAAACTCCTTCGGAACAATCTCTAAATCTGTAGCGGTTTGTGCCGAAAATAGTTGAATGTTAGCTGGATTTGAGGCGTTGTTTTTCGCCCGAACCATAGATGCAATTGTTACCTCTTGCGCCAATTTTAAATCGGAAGTTTTAGCAGGCTGAAACAGATTTACTATGTGCGTTATTGTTGGCATTTCGTGCTTTGCTAAGAACGTGTTTTTATAACCAAATTGAGGCTAAAGCAAACTGAATATTCGTTTCTTTGTGTTAAACACGATTCCAACCTATTGAATAAGACCATAATTACTTCGGAGGCTCCTACAATGGGAGAATATCTTTCCAAGGTTTGGAAACACCGTCATTTCGTTTTGGTTCTCGCAAAACGTGATTTGAAAATCAAGTACGCGCAAACGTTGCTTGGTGTTGCATGGTCAATCGTTCAACCGTTGGTGGCGGTAGTTGTTTTTACACTCTTTTTTGGCGTCTTACTCAATTTAGAAACGCCTTATCCGTATGTGCTTTTTGTGCTTAGCGGAGTGGTGTGTTGGAATTTCTTCAACTATATTTTTAGCCACGGAAGTACCAGTTTAATGAACAGTCAAGACTTAATTCGAAAGCTTTCATTTCCTAAAATAATCCTGCCAATTTCTAAGGTGTTGGTTGGTTTGGTTGAGTTCAGTTTTACGCTTTTACTGATGGTTCCTGTGTTCATTTACCATCATGCTTCCATCTCCTGGAACATAATTTTCTTTCCAGTAGTCATATTTTTTGTGCTCATCTTTTCTTTGGGACTGAGCCTCATTTTGGCAGCATCAACCTTAAGGTTTAGAGACCTGCATCACATTATCCCATTCTTGGTCAATTTCGGCATTTGGTTTACCCCCGTTTTTTATCCCGTATCTTTAATTCCCGACCAATACAAAGACTTCATTTATCTAAACCCAATGGCTTCGTTAATTGGCTTGGCGCGATGGAGTTTGTTTGGAGAACCAGTAGGTTTTATGGCGCTTTTTGGTGTGCTGATATCGGTCATGTTTTTGGTGATAGGAGTAATCTATTTTAAGCGAGTGGAAGACAGAATTTCAGAAACGGTGTAGGATGATGAGAAGAGTAATTCTTGACGATAAGCTGGAGGCAGAATTTCAAAGAGAAGGATACGTTCATGTTCCTTTTTTGTCTGCGGATGAAGTAAAATATTTGTGGGACCAATTCTCGGAAGTGCTAAAAACAAGCGGAGGTCACGTTTCGCCAAGAGACGCTGGCTTGGAAATGGATTACGAGATTACTTACGATTTCACGTTTATTGACCGTAATCCTGAGCATAAAAAGCAAGTTCTAAAGATTATTGATGAGGTTTTTAGACCTCACTACGAGAAAATTCTTGATCAGTACAAACCGATTATTGCCAACTATATCCGAAAGGAGTCGGAGACTGGTGAGGTGCCAATGCATCAGAATTGGGCGTTTGCTGATGAACGTAAATGCAATACGGTTTCAATCTGGGTTCCGTTGGTTGATAGTCACCGTGGTAACGGTGCCTTGGAAGTTGTTCCTAAATCGCATAAGCGGTTTGGAGAATTGCGTGGGCCAATGATTCCGTGGGAGCTGGAAGGAATAAAGGAAGAGATTATCAAAAACGACCTTGTAACCTGCGATATTAAGGCTGGTGAGGCAATTATTTTGGATGACAGCATTGTGCATTACTCTCACCCAAATACAACCAAGGATTTAAGAATTGCTATTCAGCTAATTCTAATCCCAAATGAAGAACCAGCAATTCATTACCACATGAATCCTTCGGAGAGTTCTGAGCAAGTAAATGTGTTGGAAGTTGATACCGAGTTCTTTATGAATTTCAATCCTTGGAAGCAGCCGGACCATTTCAAAAAAACTGGGGAACGCACTTATGCGGCTAAAGACTTAAGCTACGCTGAATTTAAAAAACGGGTTGGTGGTTTACGCTTTGATGAAAAACCAACGTTTTTGCAGAAAGTAAAAGCAGTTTTTTCGTGATGAACTGCTTGTTAAATAACGAGCAAGCCGAAAGCTTAGAGAGAGACGGTTTTGTGGTGCTTCAGCTTTGTGATGAAACACAAATTACTGACCTCAAGAAACTCTATGAGACCGTTCCTGCGGATGCAAGTAGTCCGTTTTGGTCGTCTTCATTT
>JBMYXX010000268.1:0-4153 GCA_049608805.1 Flavobacteriales bacterium
AGCTGATAGATTAAAAATATCAAAAAATCTTAAAGAAAGTGGAGATTATTTAGGTGTTTCAAATCGTCTGAATTATGATGGAGATAGACTTCTAATTGGAGCTCCTGGCATTGGACCTTCATTAACGGGAGCAACTCAAGTTTATGAGAACAGCGTTGTAACCAATGTTACTAGTTTGAATACAAATTCTAATGCGTTAATAGTTTATCCCAACCCCGCTCATAGTACGCTGATGATTGAAAGTAAATCAACCTTCAATGAAAACAACATCATTTCCATTGATGGAAGCTTTGTTCAGGCTATATCGAAAGACCTAAATCAAATTGATGTTTCTGGCTTGGCAAAAGGAGTTTACTTCCTAAGGTCTGTTGCCGAGAACGGAGTTTCGTACACTCGGTTTGTGAAACAATAAACTGACTATGGGGAAAGAGTTGAAGGGCGACCATATGGTCGCCCTTTTTGTTAATACAAACTCACGCGCTTAAATAACTTACCTTCGCGGCTCATAACAGAAGCGGTCTATCCCGATAGCTATCGGGACGAATTGATGGCTGTTTCACCACAATCAATTAGATGTCATTTAAAGAATTGGGTCTTTCGGAGCCCTTACTAAAAGCCGTTACTGCACTCGGATACGAGAAACCATCAACCATTCAAGAAAAAGCTATTCCAGTTGTACTGGAGGGAAGAGACGTGCTGGCTTCAGCACAAACTGGAACAGGTAAAACCGCGGGGTTTTCCTTACCAATACTTCAAAGACTTTCTGAAGATGGTTACAGACACAATCGGCCTGTAAGAGCATTGATCCTCACGCCAACAAGAGAGTTAGCCGCGCAGATTTATGATGATTTAAGAGAGTACGGTGCGTTTCTTGAACTCAAATCGACTGTGATTTTCGGTGGAGTAAATCAGAACCCGCAAGTCAGAAAACTGAAGAATGGAGTAGATGTGCTGGTGGCAACACCCGGGCGTTTGCTCGATCTTCATTCTCAACGGCACCTCGATCTTCGTAAGGTTGAGTATCTGGTTTTAGATGAGGCTGACAGAATGCTCGATATGGGTTTTCAAAGAGACTTGAATAAAATTATTGATATTCTTCCTACTAAGCGACAGAATCTACTTTTCTCAGCTACGTTCTCAAAGGAGATAAAGAAGCTCGCACACGCATTTCTTACCGACCCAGTTTCAGTTTCGGCTACGCCAGAAAACACAACGGTTGAGAAGATTAGCCAGCGGACTATTCGTGTTGATAAGGCAAAGAAAACAGCTTTGATTATCAAGTTGATTAAAGAAGGCGACTGGAAACAGGTTTTAATCTTCACACGTACGAAACACGGTGCAAATAGACTTGCCCAGAAGCTGGATAAAGCAAAGGTGTCATCTGCAGCAATCCACGGAAACAAAACCCAAAATGCAAGAACCAAGGCATTGGCTGGTTTTAAAGCAGGAAACATCCGAGTTCTAGTAGCTACAGATATTGCCGCTCGTGGATTGGATATTCCATTATTGCCGCATGTTGTAAACTATGAATTGCCGAACATCCCTGAAGATTACGTTCACCGAATTGGTAGAACGGGTAGAGCAGGAGCAAGTGGAGAGGCCATTTCCTTAGTTGGAGGTGATGAAGTGGATTATGTAAGAGGAATTGAGAAGCTACTAGGAGAGAAACTCTCACGAGATATCATTGAAGGTTTTGAGCCACTAGATCCGGAAACGGCACCAATCAAAAAACAGCAAGGTCAGCGCCCGCCTCGAAAGCCAAATCCAAATGGAAATCCGCGGAATAAAAACAACGGTGGTGGCAATAAGAATAAGTGGCGAGGAAGGAAATAGCTAGTTAGGGAGTTAGCTTGTTAGTAGTTTAGAAATAGGCTTTGCGATTTATGATTGTAAATTCTTTTGGTCGAATCCCTAATTCCCTAATACTCTAATCAACTAAAAACCTAAGTTTGCAGCGCTTTAGGTTCTCAATCATTATCACAGATGTGAGGGATTAAAATGGGAATTCGGTGTAAGTCCGAAACTATTCCCGTAGCTGTAAGCTCGAATAAGACCTGTTATTCTCGGTCACTTCCGCCTTAGGCGGAGGGAAGGCCAACAGGTTCGAGTAAGTCAGAAGACCTGCCCAGAGCATCATGTTTCCATCGCCTTCGGGAGAAAGGTCGGAAGTAGGATGATTTAAATGAAAAACACAGGCGTTTGCCTGTTATTTAGTTTGATGAATTTGGTTTGCGTTTCGCAAGTCACAGATTCAATTGTGTACCCCGAAGTGAAAGTTGAAGCCCAGCGAATTTCGGAGGCAATTGGCGCTTCAGTTTCTGAAACTGACTCTGTTTTATATCAACTGCTTCAGTCTCAAGGGCTGACAAAGGTTTTGCAAACCGAAAGCTTCATTTCTACACGTTCTTATTCTCCTGGCGGAACGGCCAATTACTCGGTGCGAGGGAGTGGTTCTCAGCACACACAAGTTGTGTGGGATGGCATTCCTGTAAACGACCCAATGCTCGGTCAAACAGATTTGTCAACCGTGGCGCTAAACAGTATTTCTGGTGTAAGAGTATTGTACGGTTCTGCTGGGTTGACCAATAATTCTGGCGGAATTGGCGGTACTATTGAACTACAGCCGCTTCAACCGAGAAAGAAAGATGGTTTTGACGCCAGGCTTAATCTGTATGCTGGTTCGTTTGGCATGTATGGCGTTGGGGTTCAACTTCGCGATAGATATAAGTTCATTTTCGGAACAACCTCCGTTGAATATCAAACTGCTAAGAACAATTTCCCCTATTTGAATTTGGCAACGTTGGTTGACAGACAGCGAGTTTTAGAGCATGCACAAGTAAAACGCGTAGGAATATCAAAGTCTGTTGGAGCACAAATAAATGCCAAGAATAAAATTTCGACACGGATAAACTTCTCTCAGACCGATAAGGAATTGCCACCAACCATGGTTATGGCCAGCACCAAGGAAGAGTTGTTTGACAGAGACATTTGGGCTTCGCTGAAATGGTCGAGAATTGGAAGTCGTTCTAAGCTGAACGTAACTGCTTCCTATATCTACGGAAAGCAGGAATATCTAGACAATAACGAACATACGTTTAATCACCTTTATCAGGCTTCTAAGAACCTGATTCGATATAAATTGTTCCTGCGGTATAATCTTCAGTTAGAAGTTGGCGGAGACATTTTTACTGAACATGCTAAATCGGATAGTGCGTATAGAAGCGATACGCATTGGCGACAATGGCAAGCCGTATTTGCTTCGCTAAAATATGTGCCAAAGAAGTGGGTTTCGGCTCAAGTATTAGTTAGAGAAGATGTAATTGACGGAACGTTTAGCCCAGTTCAAGGATTGGTTGGAGTAGAAGTAAAGCCTACAAAATGGCTGTTTGCCAAAGGAAACGTTTCAAGGAATTTCCGTGCTCCAAGCTTGGATGATTTGTATTGGGTTCCGGGAGGCAACGCAGATTTGAAAAGTGAAACTGGTTTTAGTTGGGAAGCAGGAATTGGGTTCAAATCGAAAACCCAGAAGTTCAATTTCAAACTTGAATCAAGCTATTTCCAATCTGAGATTGATAATTGGATTATTTGGTTGCCCGATGCAGGTCTTTGGACACCTCAGAACAAGCGCGCGGTAAGCTCTAAAGGAATTGAAACAGGATTAACGGCTGCACTAACGGTTGGCAAAGCACTCTTTCGGTTAAATGGCGGGTATACTTGGGTTCAATCGGAGGTAAGCAAGGGAAGTTCTGAAACCGATAATTCTGTCGGAAACCAACTTATTTATGTTCCAAAACATCAGACCAAGGGACAGCTTTCCGTTCATTACGGAGGATTGTTTCTGCTCTACGGACACGAGTTTACCGGCTTGCGTTACACCACTTCCGATAATCAATCTTCATTGCCAGCTTATCAGCTAAGCTGGGTCTCTCTAGGGTTCGAACATCGGCTTAAAAAGCACACCATTGGAGCTAACGTTACAATAGACAATCTTTTTAATAAAGCATATCAATCAATCGCTTGGCGACCCATGCCAGGACGCTCATTTTTAATTAATCTAACCTATAAGTTCTCATGAAAAAAGTTTATCAATTAATGCTCGCTGCAACCACAATTGTAGTAATGAATGCGTGTAATCAACCCGAATCTTGCGATG
>JBMYXX010000269.1:0-4088 GCA_049608805.1 Flavobacteriales bacterium
GAGAAGGTTTCGCCCGTTTTTACCCCAGACGATTTGGTAGATGAAAAACCATTAATGAGTTTGAAATGATACGTGTAGAAGGACTTCATAAAGCGTTTGGCAAACTGCAAGTGCTTGATAATCTCGATTTAAAAATCGACCAAGGCGGCATTTTCGTCATTCTTGGGCCAAACGGTTCCGGTAAGACAACACTGATTAAAAGTGTACTCGGAATGGTTGTTCCAGATGCAGGAAGCATCACGATTGACGACACTTCAATTCTGAAGGAATGGGAATACCGAGGCAACATCGATTATCTGCCGCAGATTGCAAATTTCCCTTCAAACCTTTCTGTTTCTGAGATAATTAAGCTGGTAAAAGAGCTTCACGAAAAACCAACCAGAGAGCAAGAGTTGATTTCTCTTTTTGGGTTGGAGCCATTCCTAGATAAAAAACTCGGACATCTTTCTGGTGGAACAAAACAGAAAGTGAATATCGTTCTCACGTTCATGTTTAATAGCGATTTGGTCATTCTGGATGAACCAACTTCAGGTTTGGATCCTATTGCGCTGCTTCATTTAAAAGAGTTGATTAAAGCCGAAAAGGAAAAAGGCAAAACCATCCTCATTACCACACACATTATGAGTTTTGTGGAAGAAATGGCAGACGAAATTGTGTTTCTGCTTGACGGGAAAATCTATTTCAAAGGCACGGTTCAAGAGCTTCAACAGAAAACCGAGCAGCAAGATTTAGAGCATGCAATTGCTAACATTTTAGAGAAGAGCCATGCTTAGAATAATGAAATACAGCTTTTTCGACCTTATTCGAAGCCGTTGGAGTTTCGTCTATTTCGGGTTCTACTTCGTGCTTGGAATGGCGCTTTTGTTCCTGAACAATGATGTGTCGAAAGCCATCATTACCATGATGAACATAATCGTGGTTCTAACGCCATTAATCGGAACCATTTTCGGAGTGATGTATTACTACAACTCCAAAGAATTTACGGAGTTGCTGATGGCGCAACCGCTCAAACGAAGCACCATTTTCCTTGGTCAATACTTTGGTCTCGCACTATCCTTGGCGGGAAGTCTTGTGCTTGGGCTAGGAATCCCGTTTGCCATTTATGGTGTAGTTGGTTCTGCCGCGTTGCTAAGTTTTGTTCTGCTTCTGGCCGTTGGAGCGTTGCTCACATTCATCTTTGTGGCTTTGGCCTACAACATCGGCCTAGCCAACACCAACAAAATCAAAGGCTTCGGATTGGCTATTCTAATGTGGCTGTTTTTAGCGGTGGTTTATGACGGAATCTTCCTCATTTCCCTCTTCATTTTTGATGATTATCCAATCGATAAATTCTCGCTCATAGCGAGCATGCTAAACCCAATCGATTTGTCCAGAATTCTCATCATCCTTGAATTGGACATTTCAGTTCTTCTTGGCTACACAGGAGCCGTGTTCCAAAAGTTCTTCGGCACATCCTTCGGTATGATTACCAGCTTCGGATTGCTCTTTACTTGGTCGGCATTGCCTGTTGGTTTGATTGTGCGGCAAGCGAAGAGGAAGGATTTTTAGACACTATTCGCTTTCGATATTGGCAATATTCTATAATTAGGATAAATTTGTCCTAAATAAACAATTGAATGTTCTCAAAAGCTTGCGAATACGGTATCAGAGCCACTCTTTTTATTGCACAAAATGCGGCAGAAAGCAATCGTGTGAGCTTAAAAGAGATTAGTGAGAAAATCAATTCGCCAGAAGCATTTACAGCTAAGATTCTACAACAGCTAGCGCGAAACAAAATCATTGTTTCGTACAAAGGGCCGCATGGCGGATTTCAGATTGAGGACGGGAAGCTAGAAACCATTCACCTGAATGAAATTGTTGATGCAATTGATGGCGATACCATTTATAGAGGTTGCGGTTTGGGGCTAAAAGAATGCAATGCTGATGAGCCGTGCCCGCTACACGACCAGTTTATGACCATTAGAAACGACCTAAAACGCATGTTGGAAAGCACCACAATCGGTCAACTTACTGAAGGGCTGATTGAAGGAATTACCTGTTTAAAGAGATAATGATGAAGAACGATATTCTAAAGCTAGACGACATCAAATTATTGGTCGATACGTTCTATGAAAACGTCAGAAAAGACGAGCTAATCGGGCCCATCTTTGAAGGAATAATTCAAGACCGTTGGCCTGAACATTTGGAGAAAATGTATCGGTTTTGGCAAACCGTATTGCTCGAAGAACACACCTACCACGGAAGTCCGTTTGCGCCTCATGCAAAGCTTCCGGTTGGTATTGAACATTTTGAGCGTTGGATTGGCATTTTCTCCCAAACAGTTGACCAACTTTTTACGGGAGAAAAAGCCGATGAAGCTAGAATGCGCGCTACCAAAATGGCGCAAATGTTTCATCACAAAATTGAATACTACAAGAACAATTCGGCTACGCCATTATTGTAGCCAAAACAAGAATTACCATCAATGGGAATATCCAAAACACCGCTTAAGCGCAGTAAAGAATTGCAACCTTTTAGCCGAGAACATCATCACGGATTGTTGCTGAGTTGGAAGATTAGAAAAGGCTTTACAAGCGGAGTGGAAAAAGAACGGATTAAAAGGTATGCCGACCACTTTTTTAAAAACAGTCTCATCCCGCATTTTGAGGACGAGGAAAAGTATGTTTTTCCCATTCTCGGTAATGAACATGAGTTGATAAAGAAAGCGCTATCTGAGCATCGAAGGCTGGTTCGTCTTTTCAATAGTAAGGGCGATGTGGCGCGGTCGTTAAGTCAAATTGAGGAAGAACTAGAAGCTCATATTCGTTTTGAGGAACGCGTGGTTTTTCCAGCGGTTCAAGAACAGGCAACCGAAGAGCAATTGAAGTTGATTACCGAGCATCATACAGAAATTAAAGCCTGCGAAGATTGGGACGATGAGTTCTGGACATAAGCACCTAAAACCGATACAAACATCACACTCATGAAAATCAAACTAATACTTGCATTCGTACTTCCAGTTTTGTTTTCCGCTTGCGGAAACCACTCGCATGAACAAGAGAAAATTGAACTGAATGCGGGGCAAAAGTGGAAGGTGAATGAAGAGATGAAACCGCATATTGAGAAAGGTCGTGAAATGCTTTCTGCATACTTGACTGATGGAGATACTGATTATGAAAAACTAGCGGCAGACCTACAAGAACAGAACAGCAAGTTGATTAAAAGTTGCACCATGGATGGCAAAAGCCACGATGAGTTGCACAAGTGGCTTCATCCGCATCTCAAATTGGTTAAACAGCTTTCGGATGCTGAGAATCTTGAGGAAGCGAACAAGATAACTAAGGAGCTTACCGTCTCATTCGAAACGTACGCCAAGCACTTCGAATAATTTCCGTTGAACTAGTTTTTGGGTTAAAACCGAGTAATACATTCTAAATTGATTTTGATAGTTAGGATAACTAACTATATATTTGAAGCGGCAATAATGCCAAAACATAAAATCACATCATTATGAGTAAATCAGTGTTTTATCACGCAGGATGCCCTGTTTGCGTAAGCGCAGAGCAAGAGTTAGTTGGCTTAATTGGTAACCACAACGTGGAAGTAGTGCATTTGGGTGAGGCCAAAAACCGCATTGACGAAGCAGAAAATGCCGGAGTGAAATCCGTACCAGCATTGCTTACGCCAAGCGGCAATGTGCTACACGTAAACTTCGGAGCTTCCTTGGCAGACGTAAGAGGTTAAAAAATTTGCCCCGCATAGTTAGGTAACCTACCTTTGCGGGGCATTTATTATTCTCAAGTAATGAGTTCTTCTTTCGACCCAGATTTTCAATCTTATTCTACCGAAGCCAAAATTGTGGCCTCGCTGGAGCGGATAAGCGAGGCATTTCGCGTACTGCTTTGGAACGAAAGCAAGGCGCACGGACTGAGCCCATTACAAGTTCAGGTTTTGATATTTCTCCATTATCACTCCGAAGAAAAGTGCACGGTTAGTTACTTGGCTAAGGAATTTAATATGGCCAAACCAACCATCAGCGACACGGTTAAAATTCTGGAACGTAAGGAGCTAATTCAAAAGGTGAAATCGCCTATTGATACACGTAGCTA
>JBMYXX010000270.1:0-4068 GCA_049608805.1 Flavobacteriales bacterium
TATCAGACTGACCGTTAACAGCAATTGTGAAGTTAATAGTAACAACACCACCTGTAGCAGTCATTGAACCAGAAATAGTTCCTGTTCCAAAAGGCTGGCTTGCGATAGATACACCACCATCAGCATTGATAGTTCCGTTTACAATAAGACCAGCATCGTAGATGTTAGAAATAGTCAAAGTTGTAGCATCTGTTGCAGAAATAGTAACAGCGTAAGTATCTGTAGATTGAGAACATGCTTCATTAACGTTAAAGCTTCCAACAAAAGCAGCGTTAACTAAAGTCTCGCAGTTAGTTCCTTCGTATCCAAGATCACACACGCAATCTCCTTCAACACAAGTACCATTGTCTCCGCAATTAACATCTTTACACTCATCAGTAGTACAAGATACCATACCGATTGTAGCTACAGCTGCTACACCTAAAATTTGAAGAATTCTGTTTTTCATTTTTTGTTCTGTTTTAGTTTTTTGATTGAACGGCCGCAAATGTATGAAATTCCGACCTAGACATGATTGACCAATGCGAGTTTATTAAAGATACATTGTGGAAAACCGTGAAAATTGCGCTTTGCAAACCAAAGTGGAGAAAAGTGAATCTGCTTGAACTGCAATTTGCTTGTTTTAGACTTAACTCGAGTGAAGCGAATTAGAGTTGAACAAGTTAAATGGTAAGCAGCGCATCAATAAAATCATAGACTTCTTAGATGATTGCCTTTAAATGTAAATCAACTTTGGTTTGTGAATATCCCTTGAGAAATGGCATGAGGGTAGTTTGGCCTTTTTCTACATTTGAACGATTCAAGAACCGAAATGGAATTTAAGAAGGGAAGATTATCGAATAAGCTGTTGCTGGAATTGTACACCAAGCTAATCAAGCCTCGCCTAATTGAGGAAAAAATGCTTGTGCTGCTCCGTCAAGGAAAAATCAGTAAGTGGTTTTCTGGCATTGGCCAAGAAGCTATTTCTGTGGGGGTTACAGCTGCGCTGGATGCTGACGAGTACATTCTTCCAATGCACAGAAACCTTGGCGTTTTTACGGGAAGAGGAATAGAATTGAACCGGCTTTTCTCGCAATTTCAGGGAAAAGCTGGAGGATTTACAAAAGGCCGAGACCGTAGCTTTCATTTTGGTTCGCAAGAGCATCATATAATAGGTATGATTTCTCACCTTGGTCCGCAACTTGGTGTTGCCGATGGTATTGCGCTAGCTCAAAAGCTTGAGGAAACCAAAAAGGTAACAGCCGTTTTTACTGGCGATGGAGGGGCAAGTCAAGGAGATTTTCATGAGAGTATAAACGTTGCCGCTGTTTGGGATTTGCCTGTAATCTTTATTGTGGAGAACAACGGGTACGGATTGAGTACGCCAAGTAGCGAACAGTTTAGATGCAAACAGTTCATTGATAAGGCAATCGGATACGGAATTGAAGCCGTTCAGGTTGATGGAAACAACATTCTTGAGGTTTATCAGGCGGTAGCCAAAATCAAAAAGGATATAGCCGAAAATCCAAGACCAATTTTGTTGGAGTGCCTCACATTCAGAATGAGAGGCCATGAAGAAGCTTCGGGAACAAAATATGTTCCTGAGGAACTGATGGAAATGTGGGCGAAGAAAGACCCAGTTAACAATTTTGAGAATTACCTGAAGTCTGAAGGTGTTCTCTCCGAAGAACAGGAAACTCAGATTAGAGCAGATATTAAGGCCGAAATCATCTCCGGTTTAGATGTGGCGTATGCCGAAGAAGAAATTCAATCTAGCGATGAACTAGAACTAGCGGATGTCTATCAATCGACTACGCATTCGGCTGCGAACCCTTTAGAAACGAAGAAGGAAATGCGTTTGGTTGATGCCATTTCTGATGGTTTAAAGCAGGCGATGATTAAACACCCAGACCTCATGTTAATGGGGCAAGATATTGCCGACTATGGTGGTGTTTTTAAAATTACCGAAGGGTTTGTTGAAGATTTTGGAAAAGACCGAGTTCGGAATACTCCGCTTTGCGAATCTGCCATTGTCGGAACGGCCTTAGGGCTTTCCATAAAAGGTCGAAAAGCCATGATGGAAATGCAGTTTGCAGATTTTGTAACGTGCGGCTTCAATCAAATCATCAACAATTTGGCAAAATCGCATTACCGCTGGGGCCAAAATGCCGATGTGGTTGTGAGAATGCCAACGGGAGCTGGAGTAGGAGCAGGTCCGTATCATTCGCAAAGCAATGAAGCTTGGTTTGTACATACGCCAGGTTTGAAGGTGGTTTATCCGGCTTTTCCTGCAGATGCAAAAGGATTGCTGCTTTCTTCTTTTGAAGACCCAAATCCAGTCATGTTTTTCGAACAAAAAGCATTGTACAGAAGCATTAAAGAAGAAGTCCCTGAAGGATATTATAATATCGAAATTGGGAAAGCTAACTTGCTTAGGTCAGGCGCGAATTGCTCCATTATTACTTACGGAATTGGTGTTCATTGGGCGCTAGAATTCTTGAACGAAAACCCAGAAATATCTGCCGACTTACTCGATTTAAGAACGCTTTTGCCATTCGATAAGGAAGCAATCTTAGAAACGGTTAAGAAAACTGGGCGAGTAATTGTGCTTCATGAAGACACGATTACTGGCGGTTTGGCATCGGAGCTTTCGGCATTTATTACCGAGAACGCTTTTGAAGATTTAGATGCGCCAGTTATGCGTAGCGCCAGTTTAGATACACCTGTGCCGTTTGCGGGTAAACTAGAGTGGGAGTTTCTTCCTAAGAAGCGTTTTGGCAAACAAGTAGCCGAATTACTTGCTTTCTGAGAGGAGTTCTTTTAGCCTCATAATGGCTTCTTGGTTTTTCTCGTTGTAAGCAGATTTTTCAATAATCATTTTCTCCTTGGTGGTCAGGTGCCAGCTCAAGGAAATATCTTCTACTTCTGGTCGTGAAAGTTCTAGGTCGATAGTCTCTAAATCGGCATCCAGCCAATCTTGCGCATACACGGTAAGGTCGTCATTGATATAATCTTGCATGGTAAAAAGATTGTCATAAATGTGCCCAAGCGGATTGGTGATATGGTTGAACAACGACCGTGGAGGGTTCGCTTTTATAGGTTCAATTTTCTTACTGTCTCTTATTTGAAGGATAACCACGCCACTTGTGTTTTTTTCTACCCATTTTCTAATGGCGTAGAGGTGTTTTAGGGCAATTGACGCCCCGTAGTTATCTCTAAACCCTGCATCCATCACCTCAATTTCAGGCTCTGATGGAAGCGATACTTGTGGAGAAATGTAAGGGAATGTGGCGCTCATTCTGAGCACAGATGTGAACCATACGTTGTCTGCATCTTGATGCTCAAACAATCTTCTAAACTCAACACCAGACTGGTGTGCTTGTCCTTTTAACAAACTCGGATGATTGAAGGTAAGGTGAGCAATTGGTTGAGAACTAATGAAGAGAGACCTTCCATCGTTGATGATAGTAGGGCTAAAAAACATCAACGGAATCTGAGCTTCACTTTCTGGAATGATGTAATCTCCCAATCGCTTATCAATGAACCCCTGCGTGTTCTTGTTAAACTGAGTTTCTAGGGCATATCCACGATCCTTAGAGTATATGTACGTTCCATCTCTAAATTTCTGAAATCGGACAAACCAATCGTTAACGGCCAAAGAAGTAGCAATCGGATTTAAAACATCCATTCCCATGCGATCCAGATATTCCTTGCTATCTAAATTTATGGTGGAATCCGATTGAGCACGATACCATAATTCTCGCCTATATGCAAGGCCAAACAAGCCTCCAGATGCACCGCACATAAGTTGTGTGTGATTCATCAATTCGCCATTTGTAATGCTGTCAGCAACTTGCATGGCTTTGTAAGACCAAAGCGCAGACCTCGCACCGCCACCTGTAACGCAAACAATTACAAGCTTCGGCTTTTGCCATCTGCGTGTAATGTTCTTGCGTTTCCACTTTTTGAGAATTTCATGATGGTGATTCACATCCTTCTCATAAATGGCGAAATTCTGCTGAACTGCAGTTAACGTATCTAAGTTATAGACAGCTTTTTTGCTATCGTAGTCCAATCCAAAAGCGCGGC
>JBMYXX010000271.1:0-4066 GCA_049608805.1 Flavobacteriales bacterium
CCTGAGCCAATGTTGCCTTCAATTACAATATACTCGTGGTTGGCAGGAAGACTCATTAACTAACCAGTGCTTCCAATTCAGGTTCAACTTCAAGTGCAAGCTTTAACTCAGCATACGTTTTTTTAAAAACTGGATGCACCCAATTGACAACCTCGTTTAACGGGTTTAGCGCAAACAATCGTTCATGAAGATGTTTGTGAGGAATAGTTAACCTGTCTGAAGCAACAACTCCATGTTCGGAGCACAGAATGTCGATGTCAATTAGTCTTGATGTCCATTCTTTAGAAACTCTCGTTCTACCTAGGCTATTCTCAATTTCAAGAATGCTATCTAGAAGTTCAAATGCCGTTAGAGTAGTTTCTACTAATACGGCTTGGTTTAAAAACCGTGTTTCTGCTTTAAACCCCCAAGGTTCGCTTTCTAGGACCGTTGAAACTTTTAGAATACTGCCTACTTTTTCTTCAATCAAGGCTAATGCTTCATTCAAGATTTGCAGCCGGTTACCCAAATCTGACCCTGTGAGGAGAACGTATTTTTCTGCTTTTGCCACTGGCGCAAATATAGCCGAACGCAACTATGTTTTTGACCTGAAGCTGATGGCTACTTAACAATTGATAACAAGCGGGAGTTAGTTCGTTTAACTACGTTATTACCTTTGCGGCTTAAATCAAACCAAAATTCGATGAAACAATTTTTTAAGTTCATGTTTGCCAGCGCCTTAGGATTGGTGATGGGCATTTTTCTTCTCTTCTTTATTCTGATTGGCATTGGCTCTTCTATGGGCGATAAGCAAGCCGTAGAAGTAAAGGAGAATTCAGTACTTCATATTAAGCTAGATAAGGAGATTAAAGAGCGTGGTACAGATAGCCCTTTTGGCGATTTAGATGCAGGACCATTTGCTGATCAATCTTCAATTGGCTTGAATGACATTCTAGCTAGCCTGAAAAACGCTGCGAATGATGATAACATCAAAGGTATTTACCTTGATATGCAAGGAGTTCCTGCAGGAATGGCCACTGTTGAAGAGATTAGAAATGGTCTTCTAGATTTCAAAGAGAGCGGAAAGTGGATTGTTAGCTACAGTGAAATTTATTCTCAAAAAGCATTCTATGTTGCTTCAGTTTCTGATGAGCTTTGGTTAAATCCACAAGGAATGATTGAATGGAAAGGTTTAGGTTCTCAAATGATGTTTATGAAAGGCTTGTTTGAAAAGCTTGAGGTTGAGCCACAAATTATCCGTTACGGAAAATTTAAAAGTGCTGTTGAGCCGTTAATCTTAGACAAGATGAGTAAGGCTAACCGTATGCAAACTATGACTTACCTAAATGACCTTTGGGATAAGATGGTTGATGGTGTTGCTGATGGAAGAGGAAAGACAGCAGAAGAATTGGACAAAATGGCTCAGGACGCTACTATCCAAAATGGTAAGGATGCCTTGGACAACGGATTGGTTGATGAGCTTCTTTTCAAAGATCAGGTAATGGCCAACTTAAGAGCTAAACTTGAAATTGAAGATGAGGACAAGAAAGTGAGCTTCGTTGGACTAGGTAAATACAAAGATGCGCCTAAGGTTAAAGGTGATGATGAAAAAACAGGCAAGAAGGAAAAGGTTGCTGTTATCTACGCAGTAGGTAGCATTGAAGGCGGCCAAGGGGATGACGAGACCATCGGTTCTGAGAAGATTTCTGCTGAAATCAGAAAAGCAAGAAAAGACGATAAGGTAAAAGCAATTGTTCTTCGTGTAAACAGCCCAGGAGGAAGCGCACTTGCTTCTGATGTAATCTGGAGAGAGATGGTTTTGGCCAAAGAAGCTAAGCCAGTTATTGTTTCCATGGGAGATGTTGCTGCTTCTGGCGGTTATTACATCGCTTGTGCTGCTGATACAATTTTGGCTCAACCTAATACAATTACAGGTTCAATTGGCGTGTTTGGCGTATTAATGAATGCTAAGAATTTGGTAAACAACAAACTCGGTATTATGGTTGATACCGCTAAAACAAATCGTTTTGCCGATTTAGGTTCACCATTCCGTCCGTTAACCGAATTAGAAAGAGGAATTATCCAAAATGGAGTAAATGAAATTTACACAGACTTCATCACCAAGGTTGCTGATGGCCGTGGAATGGCTGTTGCAGATGTAGATAGTATTGGACAAGGTAGAGTTTGGAGTGGGGAAGATGCACTTGAAATTGGATTGGTTGATGCTTTAGGTGGAATTGATGATGCAATTGAAATTGCAGCAAATATGGCAGAGCTAGAGAACTACCGAGTAGTTGAATATCCAGCTAAGAAAGACCCAATGGAGAAAATGATTCAAGACCTAACTGGTCAGGGAGAAGAGGCTTTCCTGAAAAGAAGACTTGGCGTTCATTACAAGTATGTTCAAGACATGGAAGAGTTAATGAATATGCAAGGTGTTCAAGCTAGAATGCCTTACCAACTGTATATAGATTAAGTTCTAAACACATTGAAAAGCCCAATCGGATTTCCGGTTGGGCTTTTTTTATTGTTCAATAATTGAGAATGGCTTTGTTGCGACTGAATCGTCATTAGAAACTCTAGCTAAATAAAGGCCTGTTGCTAGGTTAGATAAAGTCAACCGATCTCCATTTATGGTTTGAGAAAGAATCAATCTTCCTTTGGTATCTAGAATTTCAATGGCCCATTTAGACGTTTTGCTAAGTCTAATATTTACCTCGTCAAAAGCTGGGTTTGGATATATGTCCAATGAAACCAAGTTGTTGCTTTCATCAACTCCAATTGGGTCGCAAGGATTTCCTTGAAGCGCAGCGGCAGCATCAACACGTTTTCCAATTTTACCAGCATATGTAAAGTTTGTGCCAACGTCTTCAATGTCAACCGCATTGTCTAACAACCGTTCCATCGTTTCAATAGAGGTAAGACATGGGAATTCTGAACGGATAAGCGCAACAACACCAGAAACAATTGGAGCGGCAATTGAGGTTCCGCCTGTTGTTTGATAGACCTCAGTTCCACCTGAAGAGCCAACCGTGGCAGTAGCCATTACATTATAGCCCTGAGCAGAAATATCAACACTGTCGCTTCTGGTAAAAGAAGGATTAGATCCATTGTTGAATTCATCAGAATTATGCACTCCAGTAACGCTTATTGCATGGTGGAAAGAAGCTGGATATCTGAATTCTTCTGCATCAGTATTGCCACTGGCTGCAACAACAACAGCGTTTTTGTTTACCGTAGCGTAATTAACCGCGTCCTGTCCATCGTTGCTATTGGTAAGCGTTCCCCAAGAGCAATTAATCACCTTGACGCCTTTATCTGCACAGTAAACAATCGCATCATGCCCGTCTGAGGTTACAATTATTGTATTCCCATTTGTAGCATCATTGGCAATTTTTACCGGTAAATACTTGCACTTAAAGCCAACGCCCGACATACCAACACCATTGTCGGTGGTTGCAGCTGCCACAGCCAAAACGCCTGTTCCGTGCCAGTCATTGTTTGAGAAAACACCATTGTCATTTCCCCAAATATCCCAGCCACTAAAATTGTCGGTAAAACCATCCATATCATCATCATCACCATTAATTGGGTCTGCGTAATTGTGTTTGGTGTTTCCTTGTAAATCTTCGTGGAGTAAATCGAAACTGGTGTCTGTAATACCTATTACAACATTAGTATCCCCTTGGGTGGTGTCCCAAGCATCATAAAGATTGGCATGCGCAAGGTGGTCTAACGTTCCAATATTTGGGTCGGTTGGCGTGTAAAAAGATTCAGAATAGGTTGTGGTTTCAACCCATTCGAACACAGCCGAATTTTTAAGTGTTTGAATCACATTATCAAGGTTGTCACTTTCAGAAACCTCAATCACGTAAGTTCGTGTTAGGTCAATAAATGCATTTCCGTGGATGTCTGTTTCATCTGAACTTGGTTCTACGCTGTATGGGTATTTAGGCTTTACGCTAAGTATGTTTAGGCTGCCGAAAATCTCGAAAGCTTCAAGTTGAGTTGCGAGTTTATCTGAATTCTCAGTATTTATTTTGGCAATAACTTTTCCAGGAACAACAGCGCTTTGTGCGAATCCATG
>JBMYXX010000272.1:0-4020 GCA_049608805.1 Flavobacteriales bacterium
TTGTTTTTATCGTGAGTAGAAGAGATTTTATCTGTTGCGCTAAAAACAGAATCGCCTAACACAATTTGTTCTACGTTAAAACTAAACGATTGCCCTTCCGCCTCAGGAGCTAACGGCAAGGCCATCAATTTACCGCCAGCAACCATCCAAATTTTATCGTTTACCACCAGCATTTCAGATACTGCACCTTTAATAACGTTGTGGTATTTCCCTAAAGACTCCCATTGTTTTGTGATAAGGTTGTAAACCTGAAACGTGGACCTACAGGCTACGTAAATCTTGTTGTTGTAGAGAACAACCTTTCTTACGTAATGGTCTTGCAGTCCGTTTTTAGCCGACAATAACTGCGTTAACTCGCCTCCCTTGTAAAGTAATACACCATGCTGATGAGTGGCAATAAGGGCCATGGTGTCGTTAGACAAAATGTCGGAAGATTTAACTTCTTGATTCTTAAACAACGCCACGGTGTCTATACCATGTCGGTCAACTTTACGCAGTACTCCAAATTTGGTGTAAAACAGGTCTTTATGGTTAGAAACATACCCAATTGCCTTACATCTAAACCTGGTTGTTGTGTATTGCCATTCAAAGTTTGCACCATTTGTTGAAGACCAATCAATGTGGTCTAGTCCTGGCCCGGATTTAAACAATCCTCGGGAGGTAGCCAAAAGCATTGTGCGGTTATCAATCTTTATAAATTCTTTAATTCCTGGTAGAGATTGAGCCGTTGAAAATGTGAAATAGTCAATCATAACTAAACCAAGTTCCTTCGTATGATTTTTAAAATCTGCATCAAAAAACAAAGGGCTTCTTCCAACAAGAATTGACTGTTTCTGGTTCTGATCTGTTATGAGTTGCACGAGCTTGTTTTGCCCAAATTCTTTGAGCATTACGGGCGATATGTGTTCGGTAGGAATGCTGGTAAGGCCTTCAATTCGGCCTAAAGTGGTTTCGTATTCAAAAAATTGTTGGTTTGGAATTACAATAACCCCATGGCCGAATGTTCCGAGAAAAACCACTCCATCTTCCGCTACAGAAATGGTTGAAACAAAAAGGTGGTCAAAGTATTTTTTTGATGTGCCGAAGCGCTCTTCTTTGTGCTCTAAGCGCATAATTCCGGCTTGGTCTGAAAGAAGCCATATGTCGCCATCTTCGGTTTGATGAGGATGAACCCGCTCTGCACTAACCGAATACCGCTCATTCAGCTCAAAGTCATGTAGGTAGCCGCTTTTTTCTATACCAATAAACCTGTTGTTAGCGTATGCAGGGAAAGTGTGTCGGTTATAGGAGAACCTCCTGTTTTCAGCACTTTCAATAATCTCTATTTTTCCATCGTCTAGCTGGTACATACTGGTTTCTACACCAGAAGGAAAAAGGATTTTTTCTGAGTTATAACCATTAAGATTGGCGGGAACAGCTGTGTTAATGGCAAGTTCTTCCCACTTATTGTTCTTGTATCGCGCTAAAACACCAGACCTAGCAACTAGGTGGTCGTTCTGGTCAAAAACGAAATCCATGCCGTACAAAAGCCGGTAATTAGACGGAAGTTGGGTGTAGAGTTCTAGGCTGTCGTTTTTCAGCCTAAAAATGTCTCCTGTAAGTGTGGTGCAGTAGAGGTTGTTTTTAGAGTCTAGTCTAATCGAAAAAAGGGAGCTTATTTTTCGATTTTCCGTAAAAGGTATTGACTTAAACCTGCCATGCTTATATACATACAAACCATAGTTTGTTGCGGCATACAGCAAACCGTTTGGGTGCTGTTTTAAGGAGTAAACTTGGGTGTTAGAGAACTCATTTTCTCCCAACACAAAATGAGCAGGATTTTGGCTAAACGCGGAGTGGCATATTAATGCCGTGCAACAAAAGAGGAAGAGATTTTTAAGACTAAGCAATGTGCGTTTCAAAAGCTTCTAACCGCGAGCGTGATAATTTGGCGACTAAATTATTTGATAGCGTCAAACTTAGTTCTGTTTTATTGATTGTTTCTATGTGGCTTAAATTGATGAGCCATCCTCTATGAGAACGAAAGAAACCATCGCTTTGGGTTAATCTTTGTTCAAAGTATTTCAGGTTTTTACTTGCCACAATTGTATTGTTATTGCTCTTATGAATTTTGCAATAAGCTCCTTCGGCTTCTACAGCAACAATCATATCGAACTCTAGAATGCGTCTGTTACCCATTTCTGGAATCACAATTTTTTTGAACTCACTATTCTTAATAGAGTTTAGCAGATGTTCGTATTGTTCTTTCGACTGGTGTTGGTCCAATTTAGCCGCTACGCGATTAACAGCTTCGACCAACCTTAATCTACCCACAGGTTTAACCAAATAGTCTATGGCGTTTAGTTCAAAAGCCTTTATGGCATACGTATCGAAGGCGGTTACAAATATGATTTCAAAGTTTATTTCCGTGAAGAAATTCACCAATTCGTAGCCGTTATAGTTGGGCATTTGAATGTCTAGAAAGACAACATCTGGATTTAGCGCCTTTATTCTATCCACGGCAGATACTACATCGGCACACGTTTCTAGCACCTCAACATTAGGACAGTTACGTTCTAATAACGCTGCAAGAACGTCTCTGCCGCGCTGTTCATCATCAACAATAATGGATGTAACGTTTTTCATGTTTTGAAACTATTACCGAAAAGGGTAAAGCAGCGAGTTGACTTTGTGAACAGCGTTTTTAGTTTGCAAAGCAGTAAGACTTTTGACCTGATGTAGGTTCTAAACAGGCGTTTCGGAAAACAAGAGCAACAATTGTGCGAGCCCTGCCAAACCGCCAAGTACGGCACCAACTAGAATCAAAATCCATTCGTCTTCTTGAAAAGCAGGACGAAGCACACCTTCAAATTCTTCTGGAGAAAGCCCAGCCATTTTCTCGCGCATGGTGGTTTCTAAATCCAGCGCATCTTCGGCATAATCAAACGTTCTATGAATAGAATGGGGGAGGCTCTCCACAAATCTGGTGGCCGCCATATCCTTCAGTTCATCATACTTTTTTGTGCCTGCAAATATTTGGTAGATGTTTCTCGAAAGCCCTATTTGGTCATCAATAGAACGCTTTACGTGTCCCTGAAGAATGGTAACCATTTTGTCTGAAGCCTTGCCTCTAAATATGCGCTCAAACATGCGCTCAACGGTTAATATTTTAGAAGAGACAATCTTAGAATATTCGGTAGCTACTTCGCGCTGACGTTTAATGAATAAGCCAAGGATTTTAAAACCAAAAATGTTGATTTCCTTCTTAGGATTGAAAATCATTTTCAGCGCCAGCCAATTGGTTGCCCAGCCAACTATAAGTCCGCCAAGCGGCAACAGCCACCAAGAATCGTTAAAGAACCAAACAATGGCCTGAATAATTCCGAATAGAAACCCGAAGTAAAGCCCAGAAGATTTTATGAATTTAAACTCCTCGGCCCCGCACTTTAAGAATATCTCGTTGGTGAGGGTTTTATCTGCCGTAAGGTGTTCAACCACCAATCCTTTGAGGTCAAGGAATTCCTCAATATTGTCTCTAATGTCTAGCATCATTTCTTCGGCCACATGGGGCATTTGAGAAACGGCTTGTTTGTAGATGGTTTGTTTAACTAGAGATGGTGTTGCTAGCCACACTAAACGGGCTTCTTTCTGCATCACCTCATCAATCATTTGCCGCGCCATTTTTTCTAGCACAGGCTGCAAGTCATCGGCCACGCGTTTGGGTTCAATTTTCTCGAACAGCGCCTGAACGTCAATGAGCTTAGAAGTCATTAAGTCAACCGATTTCTCGGCCATTTTTCCCGCCTTAGAAGGCACAATTCCTTGCCAACCCAAAAACGGCTTAATGCCCACAAATTCAATAGGGTAGAAGGTCATGTGAATGGCCAACCAATTGGTACCCCAGCCTACAATCCCGCTAATTATAGGAATGGCTGCATAAGGCAATAGGTAAGCGTATGTTTCCCAGAGTTCGATGGTAGGCATGGTTTAGATACGGCTTGAAAGATAGGTTTATTAAAGAAACCTAAGTGGTTTACAACT
>JBMYXX010000273.1:0-4012 GCA_049608805.1 Flavobacteriales bacterium
ACTGCTACGTATTTGGTTACGGTAACAGATGCTTGCGGCCAGTCAGAAACTGCATCTACCACTATTTCTATACCTAATTACCAGCCACTTCAGCTTACCGTAGAAGATGTAACGGTTTGTAATGGCAGCGATGCCACTTTAGAATCTGTGGTAACTGGAGGGCTTGGCACCATTTCTTACGCCTGGGATAATGGTAGTTCTGATCCGAATTATACGTTTAATCCAACTGCTGAAACCGCTGTTACACTTACCGTTACAGATGATTGTAGTTTATCTGAGTCGGTTACGGCAACCGTTTTTGTTGATGAGGCAGATGTTTCTTTTACGCATCGGTTAACGGGTCATGCTTCGGTTCAGTTTACCACAGCGGCAACCAATATTTCGCAATACAATTGGGATTTTGGTGATGGCTTAGGAAGCTCCAGACCGCACCCTCCGCATACGTACGAAGAAGAAGGAACTTATCTGGTTACCCTAACGGTGGTTAATGTAAATGGCTGCGTAGAGGTTTTAGAAGATACGGTTACGGTATATCCGCCATTGCACGTGTATTTGCCAAACGCATTTTCACCTAACGGAGATGGAATAAACGAGTCATTTGGAATGGTTGGCGAAGGCTACCTCTATTACGATTTGCAAATTTTTGACAGATGGGGAAACCGTTTGCGATTTGGTAGATTTAAAGATGCAACTGCTTGGGATGGAACGTACAAAGGAAAACCGGTGCCGGCAGATGTTTACGTCTATAAAATTTGGGTTCAGCCGCCAATCGGAATTGGCCACAAAGAGTCTGGATATATTCAGGTGCTTACCAAGGATTGATGATTAGAGATGATCAAGAACCGTCTATTCTTGCTGGCAACTTTGCTTGCCGTATCGTTAAGTAGTACGGCAGCTCATCTTGTTGGTGGAGAAATATTTTACGAGTGCCTAGGCGGAGATGAATATCTCATAACCCTTAAAGTTTACCGAGATTGTTATACCATTGAAGGTGCACCGTTTGATAGTCCTGCATACATTGCTGTTTATGATGATGATGGTGATTTGGTGCAAAACTTGCCTGCAAGTTTTACAGGTTCAGAGCAGTTAGATGTTGTTCTTAACGACCCATGCTTACAAGCGCCACCAGATGTTTGTGTAGAAGAAGCCGTTTACACCGTTACCGCAACCTTGCCTTTTCTAACAGGAGGTTACCATATTGTTTACCAGCGGTGTTGCAGAAATCCCACAATTGTGAACCTGCTTAACCCAGATGCACTTGGCTCTACTTACTATGTGCAATTGCCCGAATTAGCGTTAAACTCGTGTAATAGCAGTCCGTCATTTAACAGCTTTCCGCCTTTGGCTTTGTGCACAAACGAAGAGTTTTTGTTTGACCATTCTGCAACAGATGTTGATGGAGATTTACTTGTATATTCTCTGTGCACGCCTTACCACGGAGGTAGCCAACTTACACCTGCGCCAAATCCACCGCTTGCTCCGCCATACAATACTGTAGATTGGGGAGGAGCGTATTCGGGAGCGTATCCTATTGATGCTAATCCGGCATTAAGTATAGATGCACAAACAGGAGAACTTTCCGGAGTGCCAACCGCTGTTGGCCAGTATGTGGTTGGGGTTTGTGTTGAGGAATACCGAAACGGAGAATTGATAAGCGTGAATAAGCGAGATTTTCAGTTTAACGTGGTTAGCTGCGAATCAAATCTTGCAGCAGTAATTCCTATCCAAGAAGAATACCATGAACCTTGTAATGGGTTAGAAGTCTCTTTCGGAAACGTAAGCGTTAACGCGCAATACTACCATTGGGATTTCGGGGTTTCTGCTGTTCAAAACGATACATCCAACCTAGAAAACCCCGTATATACTTTCCCAGATACAGGCATGTATCAGGTTACATTAATTGCTAATCCTGGATATCATTGTGCCGATACTACCGTTGAAGTGGTTTCTGTTTACAACCAGCCATCGGTTCAAATTCTTAGTTCTGGCGAGTTATGTTTTGATGTGAATGAAATCGATTTTTCTGCCATAGGAGATTTTGGCTCTGGAGCAACATTCTTTTGGGAGTTTGAGGATGCACAACCCGAGACATCCACCTTACAAAATCCTCAAAACATAGTTTTTGAATCTGCCGGAGAGTTTGATGTAAACGTTACCGTTCAAGAACATATTTGTTCGGATGAAGATGAGAGTCAGGTAATTACTTACCCGAGGCCAGTGGCGTATTTTAATCATGAAAACCAAGGAGGATGTTCTCCGGTGGGAGTGCTTTTGTTAGATAGTTCTTTTGCGGCAACCGAGTACGAAATGCTGTGGGATTTAGGAGACGGAACTACTTCAGACGGCCCTCATGTTTTGCACACTTACACAGTTCCTGGATTTTACGACATCAGCTTAACCATAACCACATTTGATGGGTGTATAGATACGGTTACCTACCTTTTTGAAAATGCCGTAGAAGTCTTTCCTCTGCCAGAAGGCGAAGCAGAAGTAGCGCCAAATACCCAATTGCTTACAAATGCTGTTTTTGAGTTTTCTGGTTCCGAATTTCAGGAAGAAACGTGTCAGCTGCAAACTGGAGATGGCGTTTTGCTTGAAGACACATCTGCAAATTGCACCTTTCAGCATACATATTTAGACACTGGCTCATATAAAGCCGTAATGATTTTTACAGACGAAAATGGTTGTGTGCACACAGATACAATAACAGTTGTGGTTGAGCCAGAAGACAGGTTTTGGGTTCCAAATGCGTTTACTCCCAACAACGATAGGGTTAACGATACTTGGGGTCCAGTGCTTCTTGGTTATAAAGAATATGAACTCTGGATTTACGACAGATGGGGCAAATTAATGTTTCATACAACCGACACCTCTGCGCGCTGGAATGGAACTTTTAACAACCAAGGCAACCATGAGCCAGCACTTGGAGTCTATACCTATCGTATAGTGGCCAAGTCTGTAAAAAGCACGTTTATTAAGGAAAGTGGTCACGTTACAATATTGAAATAACTATGCCCATCAATTAGGTACTTTTGTGCCCCCGTAAAAGTCAACCCGTGAAACACTTTTATTCTGTCCTTCTATTTGTAGCTGCTTTTTTCATTGTTGAAAATGCATCTGCGCAATTAACTGTTACCACAGGGCAAACCGCGCAGCAGTTGGCCGAAGTTATTGCAGGTCCTGGTGTAACTGTAAGTGGTGCTACAATCACTGGTTCTCCAGATGCAATTGGAGCATTTGTTACAGGAGCAACCGCTAGTGGTTTAGGAATTGCATCTGGTGTAGGTTTGAGTAATGGGAATATTGTTGATGCCGCTCAAGACGAGGCTACGTTTGCATCAACCACATTAGGAACTCCAGGTAGTCCGTACTTAAACAACCTTACTGGAGAAGATGGCGGAGACGCAATTATTCTAGAGTTCGATTTTGTACCGAATGCAGATTTTGTGCAGTTCAATTACGTCTTCTGTTCAGAAGAACATCCAAATTTTTCGTGCTCTAGTTACGTAGATCCGTTTGCCATTACAATTCAAGGTGTTTCCGTTGTATTGCCAGAAACCAACATTGCTTTGGTTCCGGGAACAAACACACCTATTCAGATTAACACCATCAACAACGCGGGTTGTGGCGATCCTGCTTACTACATTGATAATACGGGTAATCCTAACTTGGTTTACGGAGGAATTACTACCGTAATGACAGCTTCTTTAGATGTGATTTGCGGTGAGACATACCATCTCAAATTCTTACAGTCTGACGGTGGATTTGACCAAGCCTTTGATACAAGCTGTTTTATTGAAGAAAACAGTCTTACAACCGGAAACGTAACTATACAAGCGGCTTCGCTGGGTGGAGATACCGCAGCAATTGAAGGATGTGCAGACCTAGATATTATCCTAACCCTGAATGGTGATCCACCAACCCAAGATGTACCTGTGTCAGTTTGGATTGGTGGAGGTTCTACCGCAGAATGGGGTGTAGATTACGACCCAATTGCAGAGTTAAATCAAGC
>JBMYXX010000274.1:0-4010 GCA_049608805.1 Flavobacteriales bacterium
CCGAGTGTGCGTTCTAATTTGGGAGAATTGCTGTTTTCCATTGGCTACTCGCCTAATTTAGACAAATTGCGGCCCACGAACTTATCATCATGGAAAAAGACATCATCATTTACGGAGCATACGGTTATACAGGCGAATTAATCGTTAGAAAGTGCCAAGAGTTAGGGCTTAAACCGTTGCTTTCTGGTAGGAGCGAATCGAAGCTAAAACCAGTTGCCGATAAACACGGCTTACCTTTTCATGTAGCAAGTTTGAATGATGCAGATTTGGATGGTTTGCTACAAGGAGCCAAGGTGGTGATTCACGCAGCGGGGCCGTTCATTCATACGTCAAAACCAATGGTTGAAGCTTGTATTCGAAACAAGGTTCATTACACGGATATTACGGGTGAGATTGCTGTTTTCGCTCAAGCAAGTAAGTACGATGCACAAGCGAAAGAAGCGGGTGTAATGCTGCTTCCCGGGACGGGATTTGATGTGGTGCCAAGCGATTGTTTGGCGGCTCATCTAAAATCTAGAATGCCTGAGGCAGATGATTTGGTGTTGGCGTTTTACGGCACTGGCCGAGCATCAAGAGGAACGAGTTTAACAGTTGTAGAAGGCTTGGGAATGGGAGGAACCATTCGAGAAAATGGAAAAATCAAACAGGTGCAAGATGCGTATGACGTAAAGCGGTTCGATTTTGGCCCGCATAATATGTCGGCTGTAACCATTCCGTGGGGAGATGTTTGCACTGCATATTTCAGTACGAACATTCCAAATATTAAGGTGTACATGGGATTGCCGGAAAAGGTAATTGGTAGCATGAAATGGGGGAGATGGTTCGGTTGGTTAATGCGCACCGAAATGGTAAAAGGACGAGCTAGGGCCAAGATTCTTGCTGGCAAAGCAGGGCCAAGTGATGAGCAGCGCGCCAAGGCCACAACCTATTTAGTAGGAACGGTTACCAACGAAGCAGGGAAGTCGGTGACTTCTACTATTCAAACACAAGAAGGCTACACGTTAACGGCCATGACATCGGTTGATATAGCACAAAAAATAGCATCAGGTAATTTAAAGCCAGGATTTCAAACACCAAGTTTGGCTTACGGAAAGGATATTGTTTGCGAAGTGAGCGGTGCTCAGTTTGAGGATAAGTAATTAGAGCGACCTCACTAGGAAAGCGAGGATTGAAGCACTCATCAAGATTAGTCCTGCAACCACAACAATATTTACGCGAAGCATTCGGTTGCTAGCTGTTTTGTCTGCCGAAACCTTTCCAGCAAATTCAATGCTTAATTCCTTATAGAATTGGCGCAATCCTACGTTTTCGTTTTCCTTCACTCGACTTCTGAGTGCAAACAACATTATTGCAAAAAAGAGGGCAATTAAGGAAACTCCCAAGGCAAGATAAACCACCGAGCGGTTGCTCGAGTTCTGCCTTAGTTTTTGCGCGGCAACGCGATCAATAGTTTCTTCGTAACTCACAAAAATCCGCGTATCCAAGTTCAATACTTCAACACGTAGCGAGTCAATCGTTGCGTTGGTTGTGGCAGAGTCTTGGCTTAGTTCTTCAATTTGATTCAGTAATAAAACGCGTTTAGTTTTAAGGGTATGCGTCTCGCCAATATCCGCTTGCGCGAAAGTTATGCTGAGCAGAAATAAGCAGGTGAAAACGGTATTGCTGAGGATGTTTTTCAAATCAAATCTTAGTGTTTGAACTGCTTGATAAACGCTTTTAAGGAGTCAATGTGAGCGTTACTGGATTCGAACCAGTGACCCCCACCCTGTCAAGGTGGTGCTCTAAACCAACTGAGCTAAACGCCCTAAAGCTTGGCAAAAATAGCCTTATCGTGTTAATTGATGACAGATTTACCGAACGAAATCCGTAATTTTCAAACTTGTATGCATGCCTACTATTTAGGCAACGAAATTATGATGTAAAATGCACAAGTATTCAACCTCGATTATTGCGGTTTTCGCAGTTATTTTCTCTCTCGGATTTACAAGTGTTTACGCACAAGACAACGTTGGTATTGGAACCATTACTCCAGACCCCAGCGCATTGCTTGAAATTCAGGCGTTGGACAAAGGTTTACTTATTCCGAGAACCGATACACTTTCAATTGTCGATCCGGCAACGGGCCTTTTAATTTATACCGTTACGGACAGTAGTTTTTGGTATTTCGATGGTATTTTTTGGAGACAAGGAATTGGTCCAGAAGGAGATGATGCACTGCTAACTCCAGGATTGCACGGTCAGACGTTGCGTTACGACACGGTCTTTTTTGATGATTGGGTTGCCAACAGTTTTATCTGGAATAACGAATACCATGTAGGTATAAATACGGATCAACCAGATTCTAGCGCAATTATGCATTTGGTAGCTGAAGGAAAAGGATTTCTTGCTCCGCAGATGGATGAATCATCGAGAGATAATATTCAAAATCCAGCGGTTGGTCTAGTGGTTGTGAATACAACAGATAGCACGCTTGACTATTATAATGGTGATTGTTGGCTACCAACTTATGCCGAAGACTGTAATTCTTGCTACCTAGATATTACGCCAAGTAGCCTTGCCGATACCATTGATAGAGTTGTATCTCAAACACAAAGTTTGAGTCTTGATATTGTTCAAACAAGTGGTAATCCACAGCAAATTGCAGTAACTATTCTAACCACTTTGCCAAGTGGATTAACTGCCACTATTACACCAAACCCAGCACCTTCAACAGGTGTTGTCGATATCGAGTTTAGCGCAACTCCGTTTGCACCAGATGGTACATTTCCAATTGTAATTCAGGTGCTTTGTAATAACAGCACTTACAATATTGTTTACTCCTTAACTATTCTTCCGTGCTATATAGTTGATACAAACAATAGCATTGATAACCTCGATTTAGGAGTTGAGTTTTACTTGCAGCACCCAACGGTACCAACCAGTGTTTCGGTTTGCGTTGTAAACAATATAGCGTCAGGAGTAACGGTTACCAGTCAAGACCCAACCGTACCGGCTTATAGCACAGGAGCTCTTCCATCTGGTTCGCTTGTGGCCATTGTAAACAATGGAAATATACTTGGTAGAGGAGGTGATGGTGGTTCTGCTTACGACCCCGCGCTCGGTCTTACTGGAGAGGGTTTTGATGGTGGAAATGCAATAGAGCTCACGCTCGATGCAGACATTGTAAATAACTTCAATATTTACGGTGGTGGTGGCGGAGGTGCTTCAATGGCATTCTCAATTTCTACTGGTAACCTAATACCGCCTCCAGCTCCAGCTTTTGGATTTTTTCTTGGTGCAGGCGGTGGCGGAGGTGCTAACCTAGGAGCCGGAGGCCAACAACCAGGAAGTCTTATTGGATTGGCATTTTATGGAGATGGTGGAGACGCAACCGGAGGCCAGTTTGGTGTTCCTGGAGGTGGCGGTATTTTAAACTTCCCAATTGTATTCTCTCTTGGGCCAGCACAAATCGACATTAACCCTAACGCCTTTGGCGGAGACGGTGGACCTTACGGTTACCCAGGAACGCAAGGAAGCATTCAGGTATTGATTTCCGTAAGTGTTATTGTGAATATTCCGTTTATCGGACCTATTACTATACCTGTGGTGAACAACCTTACCATTCCAATTCCAATTCCGCCTCCCGCTGCTGGCGAAGGCGGTAATGCTGTAAAGCATAATGGATTTACCACTAATATTCCAGACAACCTTTATAACACGTCCTTTTTAAGAGGAGAGGTAGGACCATAATTTTATTCTAGCAAGAAGATGAAAGCAATGAAAAGTTTGATTTTGGCAGCGTTGGTAATCATTTCCAATATGGTTGTCGCGCAGAGTTTTGAAGGTGTGATAAAGATGAACACCTCCAATGCTGAGATAAAAGAAGAAGCCTCGGTTACATGGTATCTGAAAGGCAATAGCAGTAGAATGGATATTAAGTCAACTGCTGATGGACATGATTCTAAATACGCCATCATTATTGATGGAAAAGGAATGCATATGGTGTCTGAAGGACATGTTACAGAAATCCC
>JBMYXX010000275.1:0-4008 GCA_049608805.1 Flavobacteriales bacterium
ACCAAATAAGTGTTTGCTACCTGTTGATCCGTGGTTTCTCCAACAACGTTAAAAAAGCTACTTGCTTCTTGACTAAGGCTAGTAACATGAATGGAAAGCAAATCGCCAGTTTGGATAACGGCTTCAAAGCCTTGAGATATTTTTTGAATGCTTAGAGAATCCGAGACATCTTGAAAATACGAGATGTCTTTTCTTGTAATGCAAGACTGCGAAAGCATTAGGAAGGAAGCGAAAAAAATCAGCAGGAGAGCTGGGCGTAATTTCATGTTGCAAATATAACGGATTAACTGTCCTATAGATTAGGCTTTGTCAGCGTCTAAAACGCTGATGTTCAACTCATCTAACTGTTCTTTGTCAATTGATGATGGAGAGTCAATCATCATGTCTCGTCCAGAGTTGTTTTTTGGGAAAGCAATGAAGTCTCTGATGTCTTTTTGACCACCGAAAATGGCCGAAAGTCTATCGAACCCGAAAGCGATTCCGCCATGTGGAGGTGCGCCAAACTCGAAGGCATCCATCAGGAATCCAAACTGTGCTTTTGCTTCATCTTCGGTAAAACCAAGCAAATCGAACATGCGTTTTTGCTGTTCTCTATCGTGAATTCTGATAGAACCACCGCCCAACTCAGAACCATTAATCACCAGGTCGTAAGCATTTGCTCTAACCTTTCCAGGTTCGTTTTCCATCAAATGTAAATCTGCCGGATTTGCGGAAGTAAACGGATGATGCATTGCGTGATAACGGTTGGTGTCTTCGTCCCATTCTAAAAGCGGGAAGTTCACAACCCACAGTGGAGCAAACTCCTCAGGGTTCATCATTCCTTGCAATTCAGCAACATGAAGTCGTAACTCACAAAGCTGCTTGCGCACTTTATCGGTTTCGCCAGCCATTACAAGCATCAAATCATTTGATTCTGATTTGAAAGCATTGCTCCAATCAGCCAATTTATCTGGCGCAAAGAATTTGTCAACCGAACTTTTGAAAGTACCGTCTTCGTTGTGTCTGCAATAGATTAATCCCGTTGCGCCAATCTGAGGTCGTTTTATAAACTCAGTAAGCTTGTCTAGTTGTTTTCTGGTGTGTGCGTTTCCGTTCGGAACGTTAATTCCAACAACCAATTCGGCATTATCAAACACCCCAAATCCTTGGCCTTGAACCACCGAGTTTAACTCAACGAATTCCATCCCAAAACGAATATCTGGCTTGTCTGAACCGTACAAACGCATAGCATCTGCATATTCCATTCTTGGGAATTGCTCTAACTCAACGTTTTTTACTGTTTTGAAAAGGTGTCGAGTTAGACCTTCGAACATGTTTAGCACGTCTTCTTGCTCTACAAAAGCCATTTCGCAGTCGAGTTGCGTGAATTCTGGCTGACGGTCGGCACGTAAATCTTCATCTCGGAAGCAACGAACAATCTGGTAGTATTTATCAAAGCCAGAAACCATAAGCAATTGCTTGAATGTTTGCGGGCTTTGCGGAAGTGCGTAAAACTGCCCTTCGTTCATTCTTGATGGAACAACAAAATCTCGTGCTCCTTCTGGCGTACTTTTAATCAGGTAAGGTGTTTCTACTTCCAAGAAGCCCTGCTCATCCATAAACTTTCTGGTTTCGATAGAAAGTCTGTGACGCATTTCCATATTGCTTCGCATTTTCTGTCTGCGAAGGTCCAAGTAGCGGTATTTCATTCTTATTTCCTCGCCACCATCAGTATCATTTTCGATGGTGAACGGAGGTGTTTTAGCAGCATTCAAAACCTCAAGTGAACCAGCAATAATCTCCACATCGCCAGTTGACATTTTGCTGTTTTTGCTTTCGCGCTCAGCAACTTTGCCAGTAATTTTTACAACAAATTCTCTTCCCAGAGAGCGCGCTTTCAAGCAAAGCTCTTCGTTCACTTCCATGTTGAAAGCAATCTGCGTAATGCCATAGCGATCGCGAAGATCAATGAAGGTCATTCCGCCAAGGTCGCGTCCGCGTTGTACCCAACCGCTTAATGTCACTTCAGAACCGATGTGTTCTGCTCTTAATTCTCCGCAAGTGTGTGAACGATGCATTTTGTGCTTGATTTTGAGCGCGCGAAGGTAAGGTCTTTCTTTAGTTGGAAGACGAGTTTCACTGATTTAATGCCGAAAAGGAGAAGCACAAAAATTACAGAAGCGCTAGGCGCCCTGAAGTACTAAAACAAATTCGCCCTTAATTGGGTGGTTTTCGTAGTATTCTATAACCTCAGGGATGGTGCCTCTTACCGTCTCTTCGTGTAGCTTGCTTATCTCCCTAGATATTGAAACAATCCGCTCTGGTCCAGCTGCTTCAAGCAACTGATTGAGTGTTTTAAGAATGCGGTGCGGACTCTCATACATTACGCATGTTTCTTTGCGAGCAATTAAGTCCGCAATGCGGGTTTGACGGCCTTTTTTGTGCGGCAAAAAGCCTTCATAGTAGAACTTCTCGCAAGGTAAACCGCTATTAACCAGTGCAGGCACAAACGCGGTTGCTCCCGGTAACGTAATTACCTCATTTCCTTGTTTTATCGCTTCGCGAACCAAGAGAAAACCAGGGTCGGAAATGGCCGGAGTACCAGCATCGCTAATCAATGCAATTGTTTGGTCAGAATTTAAAGCATCAACCCAACGAGACACAACTTTATGTTCGTTATTGAGGTGAAACGGACTCATTGAAGTTTCAATCTCGTAATGCTTCATCAGTTTACCAGAAGTGCGTGTGTCTTCGGCAAGAATGTGGTCTGCTTCCTTTAAAACTTTGATTGCTCGGAAGGTCATGTCTTCCAAGTTGCCGATTGGTGTTGGCACGATAAAAAGCTTTCCCATTATAGTCGTCCTACAAAATCTGTGAGCAATTGAAACACGCCAGTAAATCCGGATAGTGGCAATGTTTCTGGAACATCATAAACATCATGATAAGCCTTTATTCCGCCCATTGTATAGATATAAAAGCAGGGCACGCCAGCTTCAGAAAAAGGATAATGATCCGAAATGGCTGCTTCGCCACGTTTTTTCACCAGCTTCAAATAGCCTTTTTGCTGGTTTAAGCCTTTCAAGGCCTCAAACTTTTTGGGGTGAACTGTTCCATTGACAACGGTTATGCCTTCATCGCCAGTTCCAAGAATATCAAGGTTTATTAAAAACTCAATATCTGATAAAGGAAAAAGTGGATTCTGAACATAATGTGAAGAACCAAGTAATCCGGCTTCTTCTCCTGCAAAGGCAATAAATGCCATAGAAAACCTTGGTTTATTTTCTTCAATTGAATAGTGTTTTGCCAAATTCAAAAGCATGGTTACTCCACTTGCATTATCGTTGGCTCCTCGAAAAATTACGTCTTCGCCCATTTTGCCTAAATGATCGTAATGCGCTGTAAACACAATGAACTTATCTGTGTGCTGGCTTCCCTCTATGTAGGCTACAACATTTTGTGCACGATGCTTCTTGTCGAAATCTGCTTTTACATTCACTTCTATCTCGGCAGCATGAGCGTTCCAAGCTTCTTTTTTTACAATAAACTGAGGAATTGTGGCTTGATGTTTTGAAACCGACCAGGTTAGTTTTTCGTCAGAAATTCGGATTAAACCCTTCGCGCCAGCTTTCTTAAAACCTTTTAAAACAGAGGCTCTAATTGGCGGTGGAAGTTTGGCCATGAGGCTATCTGCTAAAACCACAAACCCGCTGTAATTGGCAGTGCTGTCAATTACTCTTCCAGAAGGAGCAATTTGCGGCAGTGCATCAATATTCATTAGCTCATATTTACCTTTTACGCTGGGCGATGAGGCCGCAATGTGAAAGTCTTTTCCCGCCTGCAAGGCTTTGCCATCAACCAGCAACTCCATTTTACCAGGAAATGAGTTCACCGGCATACTAAAGGTTTGGTAATAGTTGAAATCCCAAGCGTATAAATCGTTCGATTTAAACTCTTCTTCAATGTAATACGCGGAAGCATTATCTCCGTCTTCTACGTATCCACGACCGGCCAAATCATCAGAGCAAAGCT
>JBMYXX010000276.1:0-3987 GCA_049608805.1 Flavobacteriales bacterium
TACTTAACCTCCTCTACTTTAATAATCTTAACGGGGCAAACTTTAACCGCCTCTAGGCTTTCTTCTAATTCATCATCACCAACAATCACAGAATGAAAGCCACGCTTTTCCTTGGCTCCAATCAAGGTGCATTTACCGTCTTTCTTACTCATACGCCAGCGTTGTAGAGCCACTTCTACACAGTAGTTGCAACCAATACATTTATCGCGTTGTTGAGTAATTCTAATCATAAAACACGCTTATTGAGCTACAGCCTCAACTTTATATAGCTTATCGGAAGGTCGAATTACCTCATCAATAGCGATTGAGAAATTGATTCCTTTTTCTACAAGTTCAACCGCTTTATCGTCCACCCTAATTTCCTCGACTGTTCTTTCTACCACACCAGTAGTTGGGCCGGTAACCATAATCTTATCGCCAATCTTAAGTGAGTGGGATTCCATCTGAAATTCCGCCACATTGATTTTCGGGAAGTATTTAACGCCTTTACCCACATATTTCTTCTTGGTAGTTGCCTGAGAACCGTGCCCTTCGCTCCACTCTCCAAGCTCTTTTCCTAGGTAATAACCATCCCAGAACCCTCGGTTGTAAACGGTTGCTAAGCGCTCGTCCCAACCTTTAATCTTCTCTTTGGTATAAGTTCCATCCTGAATAGAAAGCACGGCCTCTTTATAGCACTTTGTAACTTCCTTTACGTACTCAGGTGCTCTACCTCTACCCTCAATTTTAAGCACCGTTACACCAGCATCAATTACTTGGTCTAAGAATCCTATTGTACACAAATCCTTTGGCGACATGATGTGCTCATTGTCTATTTCCAAAGCATTTCCCTCCTCATCTGTTACCGTGTATTTTCTTCTGCAATTTTGAACACACGCTCCTCTGTTTGCGGATGAGTTATTGGTGTGCAAACTCAAATAACACTTACCAGAAACCGCCATACAAAGTGCTCCGTGAGCAAAAATTTCAATCCGTACTAAATCGCCAGAAGGGCCGCGTAAATCATCACGTTCAATTCCTTTGGTGATGTCCTTTACCTGCTTCAAACTCAACTCACGAGATGTAACCATTACATCCGCAAAGTGAGAGAAGAACTCAACCGTTTCTAAGTTGGTAACGTTGGTTTGCGTGCTAATATGCACTTCAACCTTAACCTTAGCCGCATAGTTTATCACTGCTTGATCAGAAGCGATAATTGCTGTTATTCCTGCATCTTTTACGCCATCAACAATTCGCTTCATAAGCGACAAATCGTGGTCGTAAATGATAGTGTTAAGCGTGAGATAGGTCTTTACGCCTTTAGGCTGACAGATATCCGCGATTTTGTCCAAATCATCGAACGTAAAGTTGTTAGCCGCCCTAGCGCGCATATTCAACTGTTCAATTCCGAAATACACAGAATCGGCACCGCCTTGGATGGCCGCCATTAGCGAATCGAAAGACCCTGCAGGGCTCATTACTTCAATATTTCCCGTCATAATAGATGGTTTTAAGGGAGCGCAAAGATACGCAAGGATTTAGGGATGAGGTTTTCGGTATTGGGCGTTACTTTGCGAACTCAATGAAATACACCGTTCAGAACGCTCCCTTTCCTATAAAACAGCTCAACCAATTGTATGGTTTTGTAACTGGAGGCTTGATGTTTCTGGCCTTTGGAATGATTCGTCTTACCCAGCGTGTTGAATACGTTGGCAGAGAGCATTTGGAGACGAGTCCCAATCACATTTATGCCTTTTGGCACGAGAACCTTCCACTACATTTCACCACCAATTTGAGAATGAAGCAACCACAGATCTGGCTTCAGCACCCAATGCTTTTTATGAAACCAATACACGTTTGTGTGAAGTTAATGGGGCTCACCGAAATGGCCTACGGAAGCAGTGGAAACAAAGGAAAAGCTGCATTAGAACGGGTAAATGCACAACTCAAAAATGGTTACAGCACCATGATTAACCCCGATGGTCCTGCTGGACCAACCAAAAAGCTAAAAGCAGGTGTTCTTATAATGGCTAAAGAATCGGGCGTTCCAATCATTCCAATTACCATGGATGCGTCTCCAAAATGGATTATGAATACATGGGATAATAAGAAGCAACCACTGCCCTTTTCAAAAATTAGGATAGAATACCACGAGCCTATTTACATTCGTGGAGATTTTAACCAATCTGACATTGAAAATCTAGAGCAAATACTATCTAAACCATGAATGTAGATAACGCTATTAAAATTTGGTTCGAACGGCTTGATGCCGTTACAAAACATGTTGAATCTGAGTTCGATTCGTTAACTCACGAACAACTCAACTGGAAACTATCAGCAGAAAAATGGAGTATTGCTGAGGTGTTGGAACATCTCAATTTGGTAAACGCCTCTTACGAGAAAATCCTATCAGATTCTGCAAGCGGGAAATCCGATATGGGGTTTACTGGAAAGATTGGCTTTTTCGTGAAGTTTATGGGAGATATGATTTACAAATCTGTTGAACCAACCCGTGCTAAAAAGATGAAGACATTCCCAGTTTGGGAACCTGCTCAAAGCAATGTTTCAAAGGAGGTTATTGCAGATTTCAAGAAACACCAGGAAGCAATTAAAAAGCTGATTTCAGACAATAAAACTCTTCTTGAAAAAGATGTGGTTATCCCGTCTCCGGCAAACAGATACATCGTTTACAAACTCAGAAAAGCGGTAGAAATAGTTGTTTCCCACGAAGAGCGACACCTGAACCAAGCCAAAGAAGTTCTTGCCCTGATTAAGAAGTGACTCCTCCTATTCTTCATACCACCAACTGCATTCTTCAGGCTTACAAAAAGGATGACTTAAATCGATTCCTTGAAATGACCACCGACAAGGAAGTAATGCATTTTATGGGTGGCGCTGATGGAGATATTGAAAAGCAAACCAAGAAATTTGAAAAATTGCTTGATGTGTATGAACAACCTCCAACCAGTGAAACCAAGTTATTCTGGGCTATTCACCAAGGCCAAAAACTTGTCGGACATGTTCAGTTAAAGCCAACCGATTACACCAACAAAAACGAACTTGAGTTGGTATATATGGTTCATCCAGATTCACGTAGAAAAGGTCTAATGACCGAAGTCCTGAACTTAATAAAACAAGAGCAATATCGTTGGAAGCAACAGATAATTGCAACCATTGAATTTGACAATGAGATATCTATGCGGTTACTCAACAACTGGGGAATAATAAAAAAGGAGACCCAAATTGACCCAGAAGACGGTGAGCATTACTGGAAGGTGTGGCTATCTAATTAGACAGCAACAAAAGATTATTTCCCAAGCACCTTTCGAGCAATCAGCTCTTTCATAATCTCATTAGTTCCGGCATAAATGCGCTGAACTCGGGCATCTGCCCAAGCACGAGCAACATCATATTCCCAGATATAACCGTAGCCGCCATGCAGTTGCAAACACTCATCGGCTACTTCGCATTGCACCTCTGTGGTAGTAAGTTTTACCATACTTGCCATGGCGGCATCCAACTTTCCATCTAAATGAAGCATCAAACACTGATCTAAAAATGCTCTTGCTTTAGTAATCTCAGTGGCCATTTCCGCCATTTTAAACCGCGTATTCTGGAAACGAGAAATACTTTGTCCAAATGCGTTTCTATCGGTGACATACTGAACCGTTTTATGGAAAATTCCTTCTGCTGCACCAATTGCTCCAATACCGACCACAAGTCTTTCTTGAGCTAGTTCTTTCATCAAGTATTTAAAGCCTTCCCCTTCTTTTCCAATGAGGTTTTCTTTTGGCACTTTTACGTTATCGAAAAACAACTCGCAGGTATCCTGTGCGTGCAAACCAACTTTCTCAAACGGCTCTCCTTTGGTAAAACCCTCCATGTCTGCCTCCATCAACAATAGGCTAATTCCTTTTGCACCAAGCTGAGGGTCTGTTTTAACAGCCGTTACACATATATCGCACAAGTACCCGTTGGTGATAAAGGTTTTTGATCCGTTAACTAAAT
>JBMYXX010000277.1:0-3981 GCA_049608805.1 Flavobacteriales bacterium
TCATGTTTTTCATAGCTCCCTTGTTAGAGAACATGCGCATCATCTTACGGCTTTCCTCAAATTGCTTTAGCAATCGATTCACGTCTTGAATGGTTGAACCACTTCCGCCAGCTATCCTTTTTCTGCGGCTTCCGTTTATTAAACCTGGATTTGAGCGCTCTTTTGGCGTCATAGACCCGATTATCGCTTCTACTTGCTTGAAGGCGTCATCATCAATATCAACGTCCTTCATGGCCTTTCCCATTCCTGGAATCATACCCATCAAATCTTTGACGTTACCCATTTTCTTAATCTGATTAATCTGATCAAGAAAATCATTGAAATCGAAGGTATTCTTGGCAATTTTCTTCTGGAGCTTTCTCGCCTTCTCTTCATCAAACTGCTCTTGAGCACGTTCAACAAGAGAAACAACATCTCCCATTCCCAAAATACGGTCAGACATACGGTCTGGATGGAAAACATCCAACGCATCTAGCTTCTCACCTATACCAACAAACTTAATTGGCTTGTTTACTACCGAACGGATTGAAAGGGCGGCTCCACCACGTGTATCACCATCCAATTTGGTAAGTACAACTCCATCAAAATTTAATCTATCGTTGAATGCCTTGGCTGTATTCACAGCATCTTGCCCCGTCATAGAATCAACAACAAATAGCGTCTCCTGCGGTTGAATGGCTTTATGAACGCGGTCAATCTCGTTCATCATTTCTTCATCAACAGCTAAACGACCAGCGGTATCCACAATAACCACATTGTGGTTGTTTGCCTTCGCATGCTTGATTGCATTCTGGGCAATCTCTACTGGGTTTTTATTCCCTTCCTCTTTATAAACAGTTGCACCAACTTGCTCTCCAAGAACGGTTAGCTGGTCGATTGCCGCTGGACGATAAACATCACAAGCAACCAATAATGGATTCTTCTGTTTCTTGGATTTCAGGTAATTGGCAAGTTTTCCAGTAAAAGTTGTCTTACCAGAACCCTGTAAACCAGCAATAAGAATAACGGTTGGCTTCCCATCAAGGCTGATTTCCTCAGTGGCACCTCCCATCAATTCTGTCAACTCATCTTTGGTGATTTTCACCATAAGCTGACCCGGTTTAACCGCAGTTAAAACATCCTGCCCAAGCGCCTTTTCCTTTACACGCTCTGTAAATTCTTTGGCAATCTTGTAGTTAACATCGGCATCAAGAAGCGCACGCCTCACCTCTTTCATGGTTTCGGCCACGTTTATCTCCGTGATTCTACCTTCACCTTTCAGCGTTTTAAACGCTTTATCAAACTTCTCCGTTAAATTCTCGAACATGTGCTTCTTGGATTTGAGCGCGCAAAGATAAGGTTAGCACGCACGTTTTTCAACTTACATTCTATCTGGAACTCGAACTCCTAACAACTTCATTCCTGAAGCGATAACCTGAGCCGTCAGTTTCGAAATCGCCAATCTAAGTTGTTTTACTTCTTCATCTATCTCAATCAGAATCGGACACTCATGGTAAAAAGTGTTGTATTCTTTGGCCAATTCATAAATGTAATTGGCAATAATAGCTGGGCTGTATTCCTCTCCCGCAGATTTAATCACTTCAGGAAATTGATTAATCAATCGAATTAGAGCGCGTTCATTATCGTTAATCGAGGTTAAGCTTGGAACGCCAAAAGAATCAGTCTCCGCTTTTCTTAAAACCGATTGTATTCTAGCATGCGTGTATTGAATAAAAGGGCCAGTGTTCCCCTGCATATCTATGCTTTCTGCAGGATTGAAAAGCATTCGTTTTTTCGGGTCAACCTTAAGCATGAAGTACTTAAGAGCACCCATTCCGAGCATTTCAAAAAGAGCGTCCGCATCTTCGGCACTCATCCCTTCAAGCTTTCCTTTTTCTTCCGATTGAGCTCTTGCTGTGGCCAACATTTCGTCCATCAAATCATCGGCATCCACAACCGTTCCCTCGCGGGATTTCATTTTGCCCGATGGCAAATCAACCATTCCGTACGAAAGATGATAGCAGTTTTTAGCCCAATCGAAACCAAGCTTTCCAAGCAACAAAAACAACACTTTGAAATGATAATCTTGCTCGTTACCAACTGTATAAATCAGTTGATTCAATTCCGGCCAATCGTCATAACGAAGCTTAGCGGTTCCCAAATCTTGCGTCATGTAAACAGCAGTTCCATCAGCTCTCAACAGCAACTTCTGGTCTAGTTTATCGCCAGTTAAATCTGCCCAAATTGACTGATCTTCCTTCTGATAAAAGATGCCATCGTCAACTCCTTTTTTCACTAAATCTCGGCCAGTTAAAAAAGTGTCACTCTCATAATAAAGCTTGTCGAAACTCACGCCCAATCGGTTGTAAGTAATGTCAAAACCATTATACACCCAGCCATTCATTTTTGTCCAAAGTGCTCGGACTTCGGTATCTTCCGCTTCCCATTTTTGAAGCATTTCTCTAGCCTCTAAAATGAGTGGTGCTTCAGCCTTAGCTTCCTCTTCCGTCTTACCCGCAGACTTCAAGTCTGCTATCTGCTCTTTGTAGCGTTTATCAAATTCCACATAATATTTACCAGCCAACTTATCGCCCTTAAGACCAGTTGATTGTGGCGTTTCACCTCCACCAAACTTTTGCCAAGCCAACATGCTTTTGCAAATATGAATTCCTCGGTCATTAATAATCTGAACATGCTTTACGCCATGTCCATTTGCCTTTAAAATTTCGGCAACAGAATGACCTAAAAGAATGTTTCTAATATGGCCTAAGTGCAGAGGTTTATTGGTGTTGGGAGAAGAATATTCTACCATCACATTTCGGCTATGTTCGCCTTTTTGGTGATGACCGAAATTTTCGGTTTTCGAAATTTCTGAAAGCTGAGAAATCCAATATGCCGAGGTAAAAGAAAGATTTAAGAAACCTTTTACAACATTGAAAGATTCTACGTCTTTCAGTTTTCCAACCAACGCGTTTCCTATCTCTTCTCCAGTAACTTCAGGAGACTTTTTTGAAATCCTCAAAAGTGGAAAAACAACCAACGTTACGTCTCCATCAAATTCCTTCCTCGTCTTCTGAATCTGAATTTGACCTTCCGCAACATCCTGCGAATAAAGTTCTTTTAATACCTCCTGAATACCTGAAATGAGCACGTCCACGACCTCTAATTATTTTGTGCAAAGCTAAAAATACGCGTGTTCAAGAATTGCTTTGTTCAAAAGAAAAGCCCAACCGAGTGCAAAAGATTCTCCTCTCTCTTCTTTGCACAAGGTTGGGCCACCACCGAGGCGACTTCAGACTAGCTACCTCCCATGGTCTGAAGATTTTGTAAATCATTCTCAATTGACAGAATCAACAAGCAAGTTGCCGTACAGAATACGGGACTAGTAATGCAGTGATGTCCGTTCCAACTTCCATCTTGATTTTGAATCTTGACCATCTTACCAGAAATATCATCATACCAGTTTCTCCACGAATTGTCTTTGGCAATCACCAAACCTTCCCCTGTCTGAAGAAAGCTGAGGAACTCCTCCCCTCCATTGTTCCCAAATCCGCTCATCACGTCTTCGCGTTGAGCTGTTTGTTTGGCGTTTTCATAAACCTTGTAACTGGTCTCAGACTTAATTGCTTCATCTTCTGAAAAACCAATTTTTCTGAGCACATCCGCGGTAATTTCTTCAGCTTCTTTCAGCAAGCCTTGCTCCTTTGCTTCTGCCACACGTTCTTTTGCTTTACGAGCATCTTTTGCGGCCGCTCTAGCAGAACCCGAAACCGAATAGAGCACAATTCCAGCACCTTTATCGGTCTTCACATTTCCAGACTCTGCATCAAAATTGTCAGTCTGATATTTTCTAGCATTCTCAAGTTTATCTGCGTCCACTTCGGCTCCAGCATATTCAGCCGCCTCTAGTGCATTGGTCGCAAGCGATGATTGCAAAACTCCAGCCCAACCAGCACCTTTTGTGCTTCCATCGGCCATTTGCCCATCCTGAATTTTGACTAC
>JBMYXX010000278.1:0-3956 GCA_049608805.1 Flavobacteriales bacterium
GCGTTAATGCCAATTTTAAGCAGTTTCACATGGTGGCGCAGTTAATTTCTGTAACACCAAATAAGCTTGCTAATGGTGATGATGGGATAGAGTTAGAACAGCTCAAATCGCTTGACTTACAGCGTTGCGATGGAGTAATTATCAGAACATTGCCTAATACAGCCAATAAGCTTTCAAAGGTTTATTCTGGGCAAAATCCGCCATACTTACATCACGAAGCAATTGCTTACTTGGTGCAAAATGGCTGCAAACACTTGGTGTTAGATGTGCCGAGTATAGACCGAGAGTCTGATGAAGGCAAACTTCTCGGCCATCGTGCATTTTGGAATTACCCAGACAATCCTAGAATGGATTGTACCGTAACCGAATTGGCATTTATTCCAACAGAAGTAAAAGACGGTTTGTACCTGCTCAACCTTCAGGTTGCACCTTTCGAAAATGATGCTTCGCCAAGCAGGCCGCTTATTTTTCCGCTCACTCAACTTTAAACATGAATATCGAAGAACTAAGAGTGTTTTGTTTAAATCTAAAAGGAACGGAAGAAACCTTTCCTTTTGGTCCAGATACGCTTGTTTTTAAAGTAATGGGAAAGGCATTTTGTTTGGTCGGATTAGATGCTCATCCGTTTCGGTTTAACTTAAAATGCAACCCAGAACTAGCCATTGAATTACGAGAAGAATACTCAGGTGTTCGGCCAGGCTTTCACATGAACAAGAAGCATTGGAATACGGTGGAGATTGATGGTTCTTTTGATGATGCTAAAGCCGAAGAATGGATAATTCATTCTTATGAATTGGTGGTGGCAGGGCTCACCAGAAAACTGAAACAAGAACTAGAACAACTCCCATGAGTACCTTTTTTCGTAAAGCGGCTAGCTACTTTTTTCAAGGCTTATTGTTCCTCACGCCAATAGGCGTAACCGTGTTTGTAGTGGTATGGTTTGTCAACTGGACAGACGATTTGTTTCTACCAATTGTAGAAGCCATTGTGCCATTTCATGTGCCCGGATTAGGGCTAATGATTGCCTTTGTTTGGATGGCTGTGTTTGGCTATGTCATATCCAAATTCATCAGCATTTCTGCCATAAACTGGTTTGACGGAATTATGAAACGCGCACCGTTGGTGAAGGTGATATACTTTGCGGTTAAAGATTTAATAACCGTCTTTTTTGGTAAAGAGGAAAAGATGGGGAAACCCGTAAAAGTGATGGTGCAAAGAGACCCAGTGCAGTACCGATTTGGCTTTCAAACACAATCAGATTTATCGGAGTATGGAGTGGGAGAGGAGTTCGTTTCGGTGTATCTGCCATTTTCTTACGGAGTAATGGGAAACCAAATGGTAGTGAAGAAAGAAGACGTACAGTTCCTAGATGTAAATTCATCAGATATGATGAAGTTTATCGTCTCCGGTGGAGTGGTGCAGAAAGTGGAAGATGAGCGTTAGCGGGTGATGCGTAGTATGTTTTTCTCCTTCCTTTGATTTGTGTCCAATGTTTCCGTTTCGTTTCAGACGATAAAAACCAACTACTTCGCTTTTAGCCGGATTGTCGACTGCATAGTTTACTGAAATACTGTCACCGACTGTTTGTATTCCTTCACTTCGTCCTGCTTTGAAAGTGCCCGAGTAGATACTGTCTTCAACCTGATACTGATATTCGGTAAGTTGAACGTACCAACCTCGTCCAGTATGAAATGGGCTCACTTTAGTGACCACACCCTTTACTTTCTTCGTGTCTTGGAACCAAAAAAAATGAGGCAATTCGAAATGATTCCAAGCCAAATAGCTAAAAACTGCTAAAAACAATATGGCAAATACGGAACCTCCTAGTTTCATTGGTAAAATGCGCTTTCTAAATATGCTACAACGGTCTGGCTAAAGCCAAATTTCAATTGGCTTTAGGTTTTGTTGTAGTACGTTTTTCATTTCTATTCACTCAACAACTGGTCAATTTCTTGATGTAGTTGTTCAATTTGATAATCGTACTCGTTAGTGTCTTCGTTTATCGCTTTTCCAATCAATTGAAAGACCTCAATTCTGAGGTTACAATACTTTCTAAGCATTTCATTTTGCTCCTTTAACTCGGGATACAAATTGGGCATATTATCAAGTGCGTTAAGTACCATGAGGTTCTCATTCCAAGCTGGAATGCCAAATTCAACAATGAAAGGTGGAATAACCTGCAGCTTTCCTTCCTCCAAATATTCGTAGAGCTTCATTGCTTTAGCTTCATTTTCATTGAATGTCTCAATTCTAGCATCATATGCTTCATCGTCAAAGCTTTCTGTAATTGCGAATGCATAACCGAGGACAGCTATCACCATACAGATGCCTCCAACAAGCCCAATGCCAGCAGCTCTCCATCGAGAATAGAACTCTCCATTTGCATCTTCGTGTTGTTGCAATGTTTCTCCTTGGTATTTATCCACGAGAAAATATACAACGGCTGTGTACGCAGCAGGAATAGCATAACCGAGCAATTTGTCGTAGCTGCCTGCGGGTATTGAGACAGCTACCGCGAGTACCACCACAGTAGAAAGAATACCAATGAAAAGTGCGTGATTTGCTTGGTCTGTTTTATCTAGGTTCAGATAGTTTTTACGGATAAGGATACCTGCTGCTACAGGACCACCTAAAAAAGTGGCTAGTCCAATACCTTTCTTCGAATGAAACTTTACAATTGGAGTGTCGACTTGCTGGGGTTGGTTTTCTGTCATATTGCTTATTCAAATGTGCTACAACGGTTACTAGTATGAAAATAGGGCTTTCGCCCGTCCCGATAGCTCCCGATAGCTATCGGGACAGGACCGAACTTGGCAGAAACAACTGAGCTTGCATACCTGTCGTCACGTCCTATTTTGATAGTAGGTGTTGTAGGTAGTCATTTTTTTTTGTCAAAATGGGAATGGTTCGTCTTGGCGATTTCTGTCGACAACAACCTTTATTAGCTGCTCAACTTCTTTAGACTGGTCGAGTAGTTCTTCCTGAAATGCTTTAATTAAAATGAACTCTTTTGGGTTGCCGCTACTTGTCACGTCAGAGACTTCAATAAGCCTCCTCATTTCAAAGCGCTTTAATGCTTTTTCATAATTTAAAGACAAGAGATTTCTTAACTCATTGACATCTTCCCATGCTTTGATGTCTTCAATCTCATGTCCAAGCTGCCAGCCAGAACGTAATTTGAACCTCCCGTTATCAATAACGTAGTAAGCTAATAGGACTTCGTAACCTTCAAGTTTGTTGTTGAGTAGGTCAGATGTGAAGCGAGATTTACCGTGATTCTTTTTTACCAATTTAGCCATCTCATGGTTGTATGGAGCTGGTTCATTTAATTCAAAAGCTACAGTTGGCATAGTTCGAACCACAGGCTTTGAAACGGCCTTGACGACAGGTGTTTCAATTGAATTAACGCTCTTTAAGAAGGCCTTAATTTTTTGATATATAACTACAGCATTTACTGAAATGCCGTAAGGCTCTTTTAAAGAATCAATAAAGGCAACCAAACGATCTTCATTATTGACGAAAAATCCAATTTCTCTAGGGTCTAACACACCATTCTGAAATTCATAGCAGTCAAGGTTGAAGTCGGGTGTAAACATCATGGTATGAGCATTCTCCACGACCCAAGCAGCTCCCATTTCATTCAAACAAGCTACGCTTGAATAATACTCAGGAGAGAGTAGATAAAGCACATGTGGTTTTTCAACGATTCTACTTTTCAGCCAATCGAAAATATTCGTACCAGTCGGTATGCCATGTGCGTCATTACTGGTGAAAATTATTCGGTCTGCGCTGATTCCAACTCCAGTTAAAAGGTCAACCAAGGCCTCACCGTAATTTTTGTTTTTAGAGGAGTGTGAAATAAAAATCTTCATCGATAATTTCAGAGTGCTTAATGATTACCTACAACTACTCGCTAAAGTAAATACTTGTCTTAGCCTACTATAGTGGGTTGTTGT